>CANEEJ010000001.1 GCA_947426525.1 uncultured Clostridium sp.
AGTAGAAGTAAGAAGTGGATTTTCTAAAATATTAGAAGAAAATACTTTTACTAGAGAAGATTATCTATTTGCAGGATGGTGTGAAAAACAAGAACCAGATGGAACAGCAACCATATACTTAGAAGGAAGTAGGTATCAACCAACAGGAGATGTAACTTTATATGCAATATGGACACATAATGTAGCAACTATAACTTTTAGCAATAATACAGGAACAGGAACGATGGACAGTAAAGAAGTGGTAAAAGGAAAAGAAACAACTTTACCAGTAAATAGATTTACCAAAAGTGGTTATGATTTTGAAAAATGGAATACTAAAGCAAATGGAACAGGAACGGATTATATAGATAAGATTACAATAACTGAAGATATCACATTATATGCACAATGGAAACAGATAACAGTAGAAAGTGCTATGAAGAAAACAGATGTATTTGAAGAGAATACGCCAATATTAGATGAAAATGGAAAACAAGTAATTATACCAGGAGGATTTAAAGTAGCAGAAGATTCAGCAAAAGATATAAAGCAAGGAATAGTAATAGAAGATGGAAGTAAAAATCAATTTGTATGGGTACCAGTAGAAAATCCAGCTGATTTTAAAAGAGTAGATGGATACTATAATGGAAGTAAACAATCTCTTTTATCTGATTGTTCAGAACCATATAAAAATGCAAGTCAAGAAGAAAAAAATCTGTACACAACAATGTATAATAGTGTAACTAATCCTAATAATAAAGGATTTTATATAGGCAGATACGAAACAGGAAATGAAAATGGAAAAGTAGTAGTAAAAAAGAATAAGCCAGTATATGTAAATGTTCCGTGGAGTAGTTCAAGTGCGATGAATGTATTAACAGGAGGAGCAGTAGAATTATCTAAAAATTTTATAAATGATAAACCATATAAAGGAAAGGTAACAAGTACTTTAATATATGGAGTGCAATGGGATGCTACGATGCAATTTTTTGATAATACTTATATTAATGGTACACCATCAACTACTTCTTATGTAAGAAATAGTAAAGGAAAAGGATGGTATAATGATAATAGTGGAAGTACAGTTCATAATACAGGAGTTGATGTTGATGGTAATGCTAGTAATAGAGTAAAAAATATTTATGATATGGCTGGAAATGCTTTCGAATGGACAATGGAAGCTTTTGATACCAATTGCCGAGTTTATATAGGTGGTGGTTGTAATGTCGCAGGTTCTGATTGGCCAGCTTCTAGTCGCTACCGTGATGGTTCACACTATAGTGAAAATCGTATGGGTTTCCGATTGGCTTTGTATGTGAATGTATGATGGTGATGGGGATGAAATAGGAGTTAAGATTTACATTTAGAATATCAAAAATTATTTAAGTGCCAAGCATAAAAGCTTGGTATTTTTAAAATTTTAAATATTATAAGGTGTGTATTTTTTCGTTAAATTTCGTCAAAAGGGTTTCAAAAAACAACAAAATAGTATAAAATATAGGAAAATTGAAAATTAGGAGAGGAACATGAACAAAAAATGGCAAATATATGAAACAGATGAAAACAAAATCAAGGAAATACAAGAAAAGTACCAAGTAAATAAATTATTAGCAACCATATTAGTCAACAGAAACATAACTGAAAAAGAAGAAATAAGACTATTCTTAGAGCCAACTAGAAACGACTTTCACGACCCATTTTTAATCACAGACATGGAAAAAGCAGTAAAAAGAATTATTCAAGCAATCGAAAAACAAGAAAAAGTCACCATTTATGGAGATTATGATGTAGATGGAATAACTAGTATAACCGTACTAAAAAGTTTTTTACAAGACAGAGGACTTGAAGTTGAAAGTTATATACCAAATCGATTAGAAGAAGGTTATGGATTAAACAAAGAAGCAATTGGGAAAATTGTAAATAATGGATGTCAATTAATGATAACCGTTGATTGTGGAATATCAGCAATTGACGAAATTGACTATGCCAATTCACTAGGAATTGAAACCATTGTAACAGACCATCATGAACCAGGAAATGAATTACCACATGCTTTAGCAGTTATTGATAACAAAAGAAAAGACAGCCAATATCCTTTTCGAGAATTAGCAGGAGTAGGTGTTGTTTTTAAATTAATCCAGGCGATTGGAATAACATTAAACTTAAAAGAAGAAGAATATTTAAAATACTTAGATATTGTTTGTGTAGGAACCATATCAGACATCGTACCACTAGTAAATGAAAATAGAGTGATTGCTAAATTAGGTTTAATGCTAATTCGCCAAACCAAGAATATTGGGCTACGTTCTATTATTCAGTCATCTGGCTATAGTAAAATTGATTCTAACAGCATTTCTTTTGGAATAGCACCTAGAATTAATGCTTGTGGTAGAATGGGAAAAGCAGAAGAAGCATTAGAATTATTATTGTCTAAAAATTATAATCAAGTAGCTGAACTAACACAAAGATTAAATGAACATAATCGTATTAGACAAGAAACGGAAAAAAGTATCTTTGAAAATGCAGTAAAACAAATTCAAGAAGAACATTTAGAAGCGAATAATGCTATCATAGTAGGAGGAGAAAATTGGCATCATGGTGTAATTGGAATTGTTTCTTCTAAAATCACAGAAATGTATTTTAAACCAAGTATTCTATTGAGCTTTGAAGAAGATGGCATAGGAAAAGGTTCTGGAAGAAGTATACCAGGCTTTGATTTACATGACGCTTTGATGCAATGTATGGATACCATTGAAAAATTTGGTGGACATAGTATGGCAGTAGGGATTACGGTACGAAAAGAAAATTTTGCTAAATTTAGAGAAATGTTTGAAAAAATTACAGAAGAAGCTCATATTGATGAAATTATACCAGTTATTCAAGTAGATAGTAAAATAGATGTAAAAGATATTAATAAAGACATGGTAGAAAGTTTAAAACAATTAGAACCTTTTGGAGAAGGAAATCGAATGCCAGTGTTTGCTTTTAAAAATTTGAAGATTGATTCCATTCGTGCTTTGTCAGAAGGAAAACATTTGAAGTTAACGTTGAAGGACAATAATACGATTATTAATAGTATTGGATTTAATTTGGGTTATCTAGCAGAGGAATACCGCATTGGGGATAAGATTGATGTGGTTGGTGTGCTAGAGATTAATAGTTTTAATGGTGTAGAAAGTTTGCAAATAAATATAAAGGATGTTATGCGTTCTTTGTAATTTGAAATAAAGAGTTTATACTATTTTTCTTCGTAACTCCCAGCTTCACGCAGTCTGTAATTTCATAACAGACTGCATGCTTGCTGGTCCCCCCGAATTGTTACTTCATAAAAATAGTATAAACTCTTAAAAGAGAAAATTAAAAAGAAAAGGGAGGCTTTTTAGTTGTGCAAGAGGTAAAAGAAATAACAATACAAGATGTAATTAATAAAAGAAAAGAACATGCTAGAAAAGTAGATGTTAAATTAATTATGAAAGCATTTTATTATGCAAAAGGACATCATGGTGATCAATGTAGACGTTCAGGGGAACCTTACATTATTCATCCACTTAATGTTGCTTATATTTTAGCCGATATCGGACTAGATGATAGTACTATTTCTGCGGCTCTTTTGCATGACGTAGTAGAAGATACAGAAGTAACAGATGGCGATATTAGACAAGAATTTGGTGTTGAAATTGCAGAAATGGTAGAAGGAGTTACTAAATTAGGTTCTGTACAATTTGCTTCGATTGAAGAACAACAAGTAGAAGATTATCGTAAAATGTTTTTAGCTATGGGAAAAGATATTAGAGTTATTCTAATTAAATTGGCAGATAGACTTCATAACATGAGAACCCTAAAATATTTAAAAAGAGATAGACAAATAGCCAATGCCAAAGAAACAATGGAACTATATGCACCATTAGCCAATCGTTTAGGATTGTATTCTATCAAATGGGAATTAGAAGACTTAGGCTTTAAATATCTAAATCCAGAAGAATATCATGATTTAGTAGAAGCGATTGATAAAAAAAGAGAAGAAAGATTAAAATTCATTGAAAAAATTATGGACGATATACGTGTTCAGTTAAAAAAGCAAAAGATAGAGGCAGAAGTTACACGGAAGAGCAAAACATTTATATAGTATTTATCGAAAAATGAAAAGAGATAACAAGAATTTAGATCAAATCTATGATTTATTTGCTTTGCGTATTCTAGTTCATTCCATTAAAGATTGTTATGCAGCATTAGGAGTTGTGCATGAAATGTATAATCCTATGCCAGGTAGATTTAAAGATTATATAGCAGTTCCAAAACCAAATATGTATCAATCAATTCATACTACATTGTTGGGAGACAAAGGAACACCATTTGAAGTTCAAATACGTACATGGGATATGCATCGAATTGCAGAATTTGGTATTGCTGCTCATTGGGCTTACAAAGAAGCAAACTATTTTGGAAAGAAAACATCTGTTAAAGTAGAAGAAGATAAATTAGCATGGCTTCGTGAAACGTTAGAATGGCAAAAAGAAATGCAAGACCCACAAGAATTTTTAAATACTTTAAAAACAGAGTTGTTTGAAGACGAAGTATATGTGTTTACACCAAAAGGTGCTATCAAAGTATTGCCAAGAGATGCTACACCAATTGACTTTGCCTATACCATCCATGCGGAAATTGGTCATCATATGACAGGATGTAAAATCAATAGTAAAATGATGCCAATTATCACACCATTAAAAAGTGGAGACATTGTCGAAATTATTACATCTGATAATTCAAAAGGACCAAGCAGAGATTGGCTAAAATTTGTAAAAAGTACGAGTGCCAAAAATAAAATTTTAAGTTGGTTCAAAAAAGCTCAGAAAGCAGAAAACATTGAAAGAGGAAAAGAGCTAATTGAAAAAGAATTAAAAAGAATCGGATTTTCTCATGCAGACTTATTTAAACCACAATATTTAGAGCCAATGTTAGATAAATATAAGTACAAAACTTTAGAAGAAATGTATGCTGCTGTTGGATTTGGAGCAAATTCATCTGTCAAAGTAATTGCTAGAATGTTACAAGAATATCGAAAAGAGCATGAAGAAGAAAACATAGAAGCAAAAATAGAAGAACTAGCCAAAGCAAGAATGAGAAAACCAAAACCATCTAATACAGGAGTTATTGTAAAAGGAATTGACAACTGCCTAGTAAAATTATCAAAATGTTGTAATCCACTACCAGGAGATGAAATTGTAGGGTATATCACAAAAGGAAGAGGCGTATCTGTCCATCGAAAAGACTGTGTCAATATAGGAGACTTATTTTCAGACTCAGAAGAAAACAGAATGATAGATGTAGAATGGTATAAAGAACATCAATCATCTTATCAAGTGGACATTGAAGTGTATTCAAATGATAGAAGCGGATTACTAATGGACATCTTAAAAGAAATTGGAACCACAAAAGCAAAAATACTAGGAGTTAATACAAAAACCACTAAAGAAAGAATTGCCATTATGGACATTACATTAGAAATAGAAAACTTAGAAGAATTAAACAAAGTTCAAAAAGCAATTAGAAAAGTTGAGAGTGTATATGAAGTAAGAAGAAAAAAATAAATGTCGCATTGGGGACGGTTCTTTTCCGACATTTATGTCGGATTAGGGACACATCTCCATGCTATCTTGCAGTAAAATAGAAAGGAAAATGAAAAAATGAACAGAGAACAAGCTTATGAAATACTAAAAAAATATATGAAAGGTGAAAAATATTTAAAACATTCATTGGCAGTAGAAGCTATCATGAAAGGATTAGCGAGAAAACTAGAACCAGAAAAAGAAGAATATTGGGGGATTGTAGGGCTATTGCATGATTTAGATGAAGAACATTGCAACTGGCAAGAACATCCAGAAGTACATGGCAAAACAGCAGTAGAAATGTTGAAAAAGGAAGGAATTAACGACCCAATATTATTTGATGCGATATGTGCACATAATCCAGCATCAGGTGTAAAAGCAAAAACAACTCTACAAAAAGCAGTTTATGCAGCAGATCCAATGAGTGGTTTTTGTAATGCAATAGCACTATGTTATCCAGATAAAAAAATAGCTAGTGTAAAAATTAAGTCTGTCTTAAAAAGAATACCAGAAAAAAGATTTGCAGCAGGAGCTAATAGAGAAGCAATGTTATCCATTGAAAAAACAGGGATTGAAATGGAAGAATTTGCAGAAATAGCATTAAATTCAATGAAAGAAATAGCAGAAGAATTAGGATTATAGTATGTTGCGTTGGGAGAGAGAAAAAATGAAACTGAAGGAACTAAAGATTGATACCTGGATGGGAGATCCAACGAATTGTTATATTATTGTTGAGGAGAACTCAAAGGAAACGATGGTAATTGACCCAGCAGGAGAAGTGGAACAAATAGAAGAATTAATCAATATTATGGAAGGAAAATTAAAATATATTTATCTGACACATTGTCATGGAGACCATATATTAGGAGTAACAGATTTAAAAAACAGATGTGGAGGAAAGATTTTAATTCATAGAGAGGATAGCGAAGGGTTAAACAATCCACAGATTAACTTATCGCCTTATATTGGCGTAGGAGAAATTGAATTAGAAGCTGATTCTAGAATAGATGACCAGGATTTAATTCATTTAGGGGATTTACAATTTAAGGTTCTCCATACGCCAGGCCATACAAAAGGAAGTACAAGTCTTTATTGTGAAGAAGAAAATTGCTTATTTTCGGGTGATACTATTTTTCGAGGAACTTGGGGAAGAACAGATTTACCAACCTCTAGTCGAGAAGAAATTATGAAATCAATCGAAGAAAAGATAATGGTTTTACCAGATGAGACGATTGTTTATCCAGGGCATGGTATGATGGCTATGTTAAAAGATGAAAAACCAATTTACTTGGAATTGAAGCCAAAATTATTTTAAAAAGAAAGAAAGTGATAAAATTGAGTAAAACAGAACCAAGAACATTATCAGGATTTATGGAATTATTGCCAAATGAGCAAATATTGTTTAATCAAATGAAGGCAACGATAGAAAATACCTATCAAAAATTTGGTTTTTTACCATTAGATACACCTGTTATAGAGCTATCAGAAGTATTGTTAGCAAAAGCAGGAGGAGAAACCGAAAAACAAATTTATCGATTTAATAAAGGAGAAACAGACTTATCTTTACGATTCGATTTAACGGTTCCTCTTTCTAAGTATGTTGCTAAAAATTATGGAAATTTAAGTTTTCCATTTCGAAGATATCAAATTGGAAAAGTCTATCGTGGTGAAAGAACACAAAGAGGGCGTTTTAGAGAATTTTATCAATGTGATATTGATATCATAGGAGATGGCGAATTAGATATCATAAATGATGCAGAACTTCCAAGTATTATCTATACCATTTTTAAAGATTTAGGATTTGATGATTTTACGATTTGTATGAATAATCGTAAAATATTAAATGGATTATTTGAAAGTTTAGGACAAAAAGAAAATGCAGTAGAGATATTAAGAATTATTGATAAAATTGAAAAAATAGGAAAAGAAGCAGTTATTGAAGAATTAAATAAGTTACAAGTAAAAGAGACAGCAATTGAAAAAATAATGACTTTTATTGAAATTGATGGAACTTCTGATGAGAAGATTGTAAAATTAGGAAATTTAGGAATTGAAAACGAGACTTACAACAAAGGAATAGAAGAATTAAAACAAGTAGTTAAAAACATTCGACTATTTGGCATACCAGAAAACAACTTTAAAGTAGACTTAACCATTGCAAGAGGGCTAGATTATTATACAGGAACTGTTTATGAAACTTTCTTAAATCAATACAGAGAATTAGGAAGTGTATGTTCAGGAGGAAGATACGAAAATCTAGCAGAATATTATACAGATAAAAAATTGCCAGGAGTTGGAATATCTATAGGCTTAACAAGATTATTCTATAAATTAAATGAATTAAATTTAATTAAAACAGAGCAAAAATCAATTTCACAAGTACTAATTATACCTATGATAGAAGATTTGGAAAAACCAATCCAATTAGCGACAGAATTAAGAAATCAAGGGATAAAGACAGAGATTTATTTAAATAATAAGAAGTTAAAGGCGAAATTTAAGTATGCTGATAAATTGAAAATTCCATATGTAATTGTAATAGGGGAAGATGAAATAGCAACCAATACCGTTAAAGTGAAAAACATGGAAACAGGAGAAGAAACAGAATGTCCTATTGGGGACGGTTCTATTGCGACATTCTTAAATTAGTTGTTAGAAGATTTGTTGCAAATATACATAAAAAACTGCGATTTTTCTTGCTATATTGGCACGGACGTGATATAATCTACATAATACTTCGGTATAAGTAACTATACACACAATCAATTCAAAGCTAATTAGCAGGAGGAAAACAAAATGAAAAATTATGTGTGTTCCATTTGTGGAAGAAAAGGAGTAAAACTTTGGCGGCCGTATATGGGGACAGAGCCATTAGTTTGCGCAGAATGTGCAGAAAAAAGACAGGCACCGAGAGAATGCAATAAAGTCATTTGGAGAAAAGAAAAAGGACAACATGTAGGAAAAGTTACAGACGAAAGAATTTCTTTACCCAAATGGAAAATCAATGAGAAGGGAACAATCCCCTCAGCATTTGGACCTGGACCAAAGGGAGAGCCAGAAAGTATGACTGATCAGCTTTCCATAGATTTGTCAAAAGATTTTAAGAGTTATTCTTCAGGCAGAACATCTATGGTGCCAGCTTGTCCAGATGAAGACGGCGATTTTTGGGGATATACTTCTGTTCCAGAAGAAGTGTGCAAATGGTGGAATGAATTGCCTACAAGATAACAGGCACAAAGAAAATGCTAAGCCAAAAAAGGCTTAGCATTTTCTTTGTGTGAAAAACGTTGCATAATTCATAAAAAGATGATATAATTATTAGGTAACATAAACCAAAAGTGGATATGTAAAAGGAGGATTTGGAATGTTAACAGCATCAGAATTATGCAAAAAGAAAGAACTAGTTAGAAAGGAAAAAAAGTATTTGGAAGAACGAATAGAAAAGGCTTCCGAATCTGATTCTGAAGCAGTTTGGGATGCTCAAGGAATCGTTTCACCATTTACACCATATTATGAGGTATCTCCAGCAACAAGGCAATGGCTAGAAGAGTATGGATGGAGATTTGAAGATGACCATATTAGAGCAATCCACGAAGAGGAACATTACATTCCATAAGACTAAAAACAAAAAACAGTGAAAGCAATTTTCACTGTTTTTTGTTGTGCTTTATAGGAGATGTGTCCCAAAACCGACATAAATGTCGGAAAAGAACCGTCCCCAATACGACATTATTTGTAAAGTAAGGTGATTTTATTTCCGTTTTTTTCAATGAAACCTTCTTCTTTTAGTAGCTTTAGTTCACGCATCATAGCACTTCTGTCAACACTTAAGTAGTCTGCTAAATCGGTTAATGAGAAGGGAAGCGAAAAGGTTTTGTTTAAGGTTCGAGTGGATAGCATGGTAAAATAGCCAATTAGTTTATCACGGGTGGATCGTTTAGTTAGTAGTTCAATTCTCATGTTTAGGTCAGTGACTTTGCTTAAGATAAGTTCAGGCAAGTCTTCCGATAGTTTTTGATGAAATTTACAGTTGTTTCTACATTTATTATGAATATCGTTATAACTGTAAAAGAGTACATCACATTTTTCACGGGCTTCTACTAGTAGTTCGTTATTGGTTGTGATGGTGTAAAATACTTCTCCAAATACGTCATTTTTAGAAAAGTGTTCTACAATGGTTCGATTTCCATTTAAGTCATAACGGACTAAGTCAGCGTTTCCATTTGCTAAGATACAAAATTGGTTTCTTTTTTTGATATAGCTGGTTATGACTTCGTTTTTTGAAAAGCTTTTCTTTTGAATTCTATGACAACTATTTTCGAAGTTAGTAATAAATTCTTCTATATTAAAATTAACGTCCATTTTGATTTTCTCCTATGCCAATTATTATACCAAAGAATGGTTGCAAATGCAACAAAAAGGCTAAAATAAAAGTAATTAGCTTGTAATATAATTGTAATAAAAATGTAACAATCGACAAAATCCTATCCAAAAGCTAGCTCGAAAAGTGTAAAAATATGGGAGTTGCTTTTGCAACAGAAAAACAAAAAACATGCTATATAATAGGAACGTATAAACAAAAAAGATAAAGGGGATGGAGCTAAAAATGAAGATAATCAAAAGAGATGGACGAGCTGTAGACTATGATAGAGAAAAAATAATGGTCGCAATCGAAAAGGCTAACAAAGAGGTAAGACCAAAAGAAAGAGCTACAAAAGAAGAAATAAAAGGAATTATCAACTTTATTGAAGAGCTTGGTAAAAAAAGAATGCTAGTAGAAGATATTCAAGATATTATTGAAGAACAATTAATGGAAATTGGAAAATATGAATTGTCTAAAAAATATATTGTATATCGATATACAAGGGCTTTAGTTAGAAAGCAAAACACAACAGATGAATCTATTTTAGGATTAATTCGAAACGAAAATAAAGAATTAGCAGAAGAAAACTCTAACAAAAATACATTATTAGCTTCTACCCAAAGAGACTATATGGCAGGAGAGGTATCAAGAGATTTAACGAAAAGACTATTATTGCCAGAAAAAATTGTAAAAGCAGACAATGAAGGAGTACTACATTTTCATGATGCAGACTATTTTGTACAACCTATTTTTAATTGTTGTTTAATTAACATAGCAGATATGTTAGACAATGGAACTGTTATGAATGGAAAACTAATTGAAAGTCCAAAAAGTTTTCAAGTAGCTTGTACTGTAACAACGCAAATTATTGCAGCAGTAGCAAGTAATCAATATGGAGGGCAATCTGTTGATTTAATTCACTTAGGAAAATACCTAAGAAAAACTTACGATAAATTCAAAAAAGAAATGCAAGAAAAATATGAAGGAAAAATACCAGATGAAGCATTAGAAGAAATTATCCAAGATAGACTAAAGGCAGAATTAAAAGCAGGAGTACAAACCATTCAATATCAAATTAATACCTTAATGACAACAAACGGTCAATCTCCATTTGTAACTTTATTCTTACATTTAGAAGAAAATGACCCATACATTAAAGAAAATGCGATGATAATTGAAGAAGTATTAAGACAAAGAATGGAAGGAATTAAAAATGAAAAAGGTGTTTATGTAACACCAGCATTTCCAAAACTAGTTTATGTATTAGACGAATGCAACAACTTAACAGGAGGGGAATATGACTATTTAACAAAACTAGCTGTAAAATGTTCTGCCAAAAGAATGTATCCAGACTATATATCTGCTAAAAAAATGCGTGAAAATTATGAAGGAAACGTATTTAGTCCAATGGGATGTAGAAGTTTCTTATCACCATGGAAAGACGAAAATGGAAATTATCAATTTGAAGGACGATTTAATCAAGGAGTAGTAAGTATCAATTTACCACAAATAGGAATTGTAGCAGATGGAGACGAAGAAAAATTCTGGAAAGAATTGGACGAAAGACTAGAACTATGTAAAGAAGCCTTAATGTGTAGACATTATGCTTTATTAGGAACCAAATCAGATATTAGCCCAATTCACTGGCAATATGGAGCAATTGCACGTTTGAAAAAAGGAGAAACCATAGATAAATTATTATTTGGTGGCTATTCAACTATGTCTTTAGGGTATATTGGGCTATATGAAGTAACCAAATTAATGACAGGAGAATCTCAAACAACAGAAAAAGGACATGCCTTTGCCACGAAACTAATGAAATATTTAAGACAAGTAACAGACCAATGGAAAAAAGAAACTAATATAGGATTTGCCTTATATGGAACACCAGCAGAAAGCTTATGTTACAAATTTGCAAGAATTGACAAAGAAAAATTTGGAATTATCAAAAATGTAACTGATAAAGGATATTATACTAACTCTTATCATGTAGACGTAAGAGAAAAAATTGATGCCTTTGAAAAATTAACTTTTGAAAGTGAATTCCAAAAAATATCATCTGGAGGTTCTATTTCTTACATTGAAATACCAAATATGGGAAAAAACATAGAAGCACTAGAAGCAGTTGTAAAATTCATCTATGATAACATACAATATGCAGAATTCAACACTAAATCCGATTTTTGCCATGAATGTGGATTTGATGGAGAAATTATGATAAACAAAGACAATGAATGGGAATGCCCAAATTGTGGAAACAAAGACCATAGCAAAATGACAGTAGTAAGAAGAACCTGTGGCTACCTAGGAGAAAATTTCTGGAATGTAGGAAAAACAAAAGAAATCAAACAAAGGGTAATGCATTTATAATGTCGTATTGGGGACGGTTCTTTTGCGACATTTATGTCGGTTTAGGGACACATCTTATAAAAATAGGATGTGTTCTTTTTAATTTCATAAAAAACGACAAAAAGTTGAATTTTATGTGAATGCGTGATATAATTCGAATTAGTCAAAACAGAGTAAATAAGGAGGTAAAAAAATGATTATTGAATTACCTAGAAAACTATCAAAAAAGAAAGATGAGGAAAGAATACGGATAGAAGATAATATTCTACATCTCAGCAAAAAAGAGTTTTTTGTAAAGACTATGTTTTGGTTAACTTATGAGCTAAAAGGAGGGAGGTGTGGATATTGTGGAGTAGAACTAAAAAAAGACGAGATAACATGGGATCATATCTATCCACGAAATTTGGGAGGTCCAACTATTACAAATAATTTAGTGGCAGCGTGTGCTACCCACAACAATGAAAAAGCAAATATGACATTAGAAGAGTATAAAATTTTTCTGGAAATAAAGCAAAAAGGAACGAAGACCGACATGGAAAGATATAAACAGAAACTATTCAAAAAACATGAAAATATGAAAAGGAGGAGAACGTTTAATCTTCCAAAAGGGTGGGTAACCGTTTGGAATGTTAGCGATATCAATGACTTTGAATACAAAACAAAGTGCGGAAGCGGAACAAGATACAGAAAAGAAGAAAAACATTATGAAAAATATGGGCATTTGCAAGCTCCTGTTGTGGTTGACAAAAATGGTTATCTATTAGATGGATTTACCAGAATGCTTTTAGCAAAAAATAAGAATATTAAAAAAATACCAGTAGTTGTTTTAGAAAATGTTATTATTATGTAAGTAAGATAGTAAAAAGCCATGTTGAATTACATGGCTTTTAAAAATTTATCTAATAATTGTTCACGACACTTATTTTCAAACTCATCATTTAAAGGTTCTAAAACAACATCTTCATCATATTTTCGGTCAAGACAGTACTTAATAATAAAGTCAGCAAGTTCGGGATTTTTAGAAAGCAAAGGACCATGCAAGTAAGTTGCAATTACATTATTCATAAAAAATCCTTCTTTTGTATCTCCAAATTTGTTACCATTTCCAAATAATACATCTCCAAAAGAAGTGGCAATGTCAAAAGTTTGACCACCGTGATTTTCAAATCCAATTATTTTTGTCTTTTTACCATTCAATTTTGCTTCAATAACGATATTGCCAATACATCTTTGTTTTCTATCGTGAATGGCTTCTGTAAAATAATCAAAAATTTCTAGACCAGGAATAATATCACCTTCAACGCCTTTATAATATTTGCCAAATAATTGATAAGCACCACAAATTAATAAAAAGAAGGTGCCACTTTCAATTGCCTCTTTAATAGAAGATTTGTATTTGATTAAATCTTGTGCCAAAATTCCTTGCTCTTGGTCAGCACCACCACCTGCAAAAACTAAATCATAACTTTTAAAATCAGGAGGGGTATCACCAATAGAATAAGGTTCAACAATAGCTTTAAAGCCACGTTGCTCTAAGCGATAGCGTAATACTTGAATATTTCCATAGTCTCCATATAATTCTAAAATATCTGGATATAAATATAATATTTTTAATTCTTTCATTTTTAACATCATCCTTTTTAGTTAATTAGAGAGGAAGATTATAGGGGTGTCCCTAATCCCCGAAAGAGGGATTTTGAGGGGCGTCCCTTAATCCCTGTTTAATTTTAAGATTTCGTTTCTAGTTGGTTGTAGAGAAGTATAGTTTGCAATCACATATTTTTTTACATTGGTACGATAGAAATTTTGAACTGCTTCGTGTAAATCTAGGTAAGGTTCGATATTTTCAGCAGGATAACCAGCTGTTTTTATGCGAATTGCTATATCATAAGCACGAGTACCTGCGGTAATAATTCTTGACACCTGATTTAGTGTATCAAAATTGATATCCCAAATCCAAGAAACATCTCGTCCATCTGCTAAGTTGTCATTTAGCACAAATAACAATTCCTTTTCTTCATCATTTTCATTTAAAATTCGCAAGCTAACGTTACATCCAGTTGGATTTTTAGCTAAATTGATGACAGTAGGAATTCCATTTATTTCGATTTCTTCTAGTCTACCATTATTCAAAACAAAGGTAGACAGAGCCTTTTGAATGGTTTTAGTATCAATTTGATATAAACGTGAGCAAGCTACTACTGCTACAAAGTTATAGATATTGTAGATACTGTTAAATTTAGTTTCATAAGTTATACCATCTATAATAAAACTTCTATTGATTAAATCTACATCAGTTGCTAATTGATAGATTTCATTTTCTCCATAGTTACAATTTGGACATTTGAATTTTCCAATATGAGAATATTGATAATACTCATATTCGATACGAGTATTACAGAAAGGACAGAATTTTCCTTCACCAGCTTCTTTCATTTCTTCTGTAGCGTAGGCGTATTTAGCAACACTAAAATAATGTACATTAGGATTGTCTGGGTTAGCTTGTCCAAGCCTTGCTACATTTGGGTCATCATTATTTAAAATTAAATTTCCTGTATAAGTTTTTAAAAAATCATGAATTCTTAAAATTAAAGATTCTACTTCACCATTTCTATCTAATTGGTCACGGAAAAAGTCTAATACAACTAGAGTATCAAGTTTTAAATCTTTAAAAATAACAGGAACATAACCTTCATCCACTTCAAACACGAGATAATCTGCTTTTATTTTACCTGTTAAAGAACAATTTTTTAAAAGTGTTGATAAAATGCCAGTTTCCATGTTGTTTCCTTCTTGATTGCTAATAATTTTTTTGCCAGCTGTTTTAAAAACATGTCCAATTGCATTATTTGTCATGGTTTTTCCATTGGTGGCAGTAACAGCAATAATAGGACAATTAATTTTAAAATATTGAAAAATATTAGAGTTCCAATCATAAGCGATTTTTCCTAAAAGATTTCCACCATTTTTTCTAAATAATTTTAATCCTAAATGTAGAATTTTCATGGCTAATATAATAAAAAAGTTTTTCATAAGATTTTTTGGTTCCTCCTTAGGTATAAGTTTGGCAACATTATATCACAACCAAATAAAAGATGTAAACTGAATTACTTGTAATTTATAATGAATTGTAGTAAAATGAACCAAAAGGTGGGTGAAAAATGAAATATAGTAACACAGAAAAAATAAAAAAAATAAAATTAACAGATAACAACTATTATGTTATATTAGATTTTGACAAAACGATAACCAGTAAAAGCAGCATCGATTCGTGGATGGCAGTAATAGACTTTGATATTTATGGGGAAAAATGTAAAAAAGAAATAGAAGAGTTAAATAACCAATATGCACCAATTGAATTAGATTATACATTAGAAGAAAAAGTAAAAGAACAGTATATGGTAGAATGGTATCAAAAAAGCATGGACCTATTATATAATCATAAATTAACATATTTAAACTTGAAAAAAGCCTTAGAAAAGAATAAAATAGAATTTAGAAAAGGAGCAAAGGAATTTTTAAAAAAGCTAAAAGAAAAGAATATACCAGTTATTATTTTATCAGCAGGAATTGGAAATGTCATAGAAGAATTCTTAAAAAAGGAAGCATGCTATTATGACAATCTATTTATAATTAGCAACTTTATTGAGTTTAAAGAAGATAAAATGCAAAAATTCACAGGAATGATGATCCATTCTATGAATAAAACCTTAGAAGGACGATTGCCAGAACATTTACAAAATAGGATTGAGCAAAAGCAGTATAGCATTCTTTGTGGTGATATTGTAGAAGATATCCAAATGGCACCAAAAGAAAACCTACAAAATACAATAACAATTGGTTTTTTGAATAACAAAATAGAAGAAAATTCAAAATTCTATCAGCAAAATTATGATGTTGTATTAACAGAAGAAGAGGCTACTTTTTACGAAGTAGAAAAAATAATAAAAGAAAGAAAGGAAGAAGATTTGAAATGAAAAAATTTGGAAATGTATTATGGGGGATTGTATTAATTACGATTGGAATTATCATTGGATTAAATGCAATAGGGTTAACCCATATCAATTTGTTTTTTAGAGGTTGGTGGACATTATTTATCATTATACCAAGTTTTATTGAATTGATAAAAAGTGAGAACAAAATATGGAGTTTTATTTGGCTTGTAATTGGAGTAGTGCTTTTATTATGTGCGCAAGGTATCTTATCTTTTAGTTTAATAGGAAAATTAATTTTTCCATTTATCCTAGTTATGCTAGGAATTCATATGATATTTAGAGATGCTTTTCATAAAAAAATAGGAGATAAAATAAAAACATTAAATAAAGATAAAGGGAATTTTGAAGAATACTGTGCAACTTTTGGAGGACAAAGAGTAGATTTGTCTGGTCAAGAATTTAAAGGAGCAAATTTAGACGCTGTTTTTGGTAGTGTTGAGTTAGATTTATCAAAGGCAATGATTAAGCAAGACCAAATAATTAATGCTAGTGCTATTTTTGGAGGGGTTGAAATAAGAGTACCAACAGGAGTTAATATTAAAGTAAAAGCAACACCAATCTTTGGAGGCGTAGATAATAAGGTAAAAACAGAATATAATGAAAGCTTACCAACAATTTATATTAATGGAACAGCAATGTTTGGAGGTGTTGAGATAAAATGACATCTTTTCAAAAAATAATAAAATATGGAGCGATTGGATTTGGACTTTACTTATGTTTTGTCATTATTAGCATGATTATTTTTGGCTTTACTGCTATTTTTGGAATTACAACAGGTATGGGGATATTTAATGAGGATAAAGAAAAAATAGTGACTACAAAATGGGAGCAAGAATATTCTAATATCGATTGTATTGATATTAATTTAAGCGTTTGTAAATTAATCGTTCAAAAAGGTGAAACATTAAAAGTAGAAGCCTCTGAAGTTACAGAAAAATTTATTTGTAAAACAGAAGGAAACAAATTAAAAATAGAAGATGAAAACTTAAACCGAAATTTTTGGGGAGTACCAGAAAATACACCAGAAGTAATTTTATATTTGCCAGAAAACATTAATTTAGAAGAGATAATAATAGAAACAGGAATTAATGAAACAAAAATTGATTACTTAAAAGCTAATAAAGTTAAAATAGAAATGGGTGTTGGAGAATATCAAATTGATAATCTGATAGCAGAATATGCTAAAATTGAAGCTGGTGCTGGAAAAGCAGTGATTAATGATAGTGACATTACTGAATTAAAATTAGATGGTGGAGTAGGAGAATTAGTTTTAACAAGCAAAATCACAGACAAAGCAGATGTTAGTTGTGGTATGGGAAGAGTAGAAATTAATTTAATAGGACTACCAACTGACTATCAAATAAAAACACAAACAGGATTGGGCGAATTTAAAGTAGATGGTCAAAAAATTGCTAATAATCAGGTAATAGGAACAGGAACTAGTGAAATTAAAATAGATGCAGGTGTAGGAGAGACAATTGTTAATTTTGTAGAAGACAAAATATAATTAAAAAGTTTAGAGAGCGTTTAAGGCTAACTATGTAATAATAGAAAGGATTAACAAGAATGAAAAGTAAAAAAATAATTATTTTAATTATAGCAATTGTTGCAATGGTATCTATAATAGGGATTATATTAATCCATAAAAAAGGAGGCAAAGCTACTGATTTAGAAAAGACAAGTGAAATAACTGTTGTACCTACAATGAATGACAAGATAACAGCTGATAGCAGTTGGTGTGGAACTTTCCAATTAGTATGGAATGATATGAAAAATGAATTAGTAAAGAAAGATATTGAATTTAACCCACAATTAGATATGGTAAAGAACTTAAATAAAGAAGATTTTAATGAATCAATGCTTTCAAAAGATTACTATTTTAAAATTTATGGTTTGAAAAGTTTAAAACTAAAAGAGCAAATAGAAAATGGGATAAAAGAAAAATTCAATCAAACAAGTGATATTCTAAAAGATTTTGATTGGTCAGAAGAGGGATTGGATGATCCAAACAATAGAGACACTAGAAGATATTTTTTCTATACAATGTTATATAGAAAATTTGAATTTTTACAAGAATTTGATAAATTAGATAATGACAAATTTGGAAATAAATATAAAGATATAGAATATTTTGGAATTGATAAAAATACAAAAAAGACAGTAGGAAATCAAATTGAAGTTTTATATTATAATTCGAAAGACGATTTTGCTGTTTTGATAAATACGAAAACAGATGATGAAGTAATATTTTGCAAAAATCCTAAAGGAAGTAATTTTAACGAAATATATGAAAATATGAATAAAAAAACTGACCAATATACAGGAAATAAATTTTTTAATAAAGATGTAGATGAGTTTAAAACCCCAAATTTGACCTTTAACGTGAAAAGAGAATATACAGAATTAGCAAATAAAAGGTTTGAAACAGCGGATCCAGTTTATCGTTTAGCAGAAATAGAAAAAGCAATGCAAACAGTAAAATTTTCATTAGATGAAAAAGGTGGAGAAATTAAGAGTGAAGCTGTTATTGGGACAATAGTTGCAACTTCAATGGGGATAAAACCTAAAGTGGATGAGCCAAGATATTTCTATGTAGATGATACATTTACAATATTTTTAAGAGAAAAAGGAAAATCCAAACCATATTTTGCAGGAAGAATTGATGACATAACAAAATTTCAATAAATAAAAGGATTTTCTATTAAATCTCTCCAATACTTCTTAGGCATATATTGCATTTGACATCTAGGATTTTTCCTTTCAGAAATTGCAATTGTTTTAAAAAACAACTTCCATAATTCCTGGTATTTCTGTTCTTCTTCAGAAATATCAGGAATTTTTAGATTGGTAGCATCTATTATTTGGTATTCTGTTCCATTATACAATAAGCAGATATTTCGTATTTTATCATGAATAATAAAATTTTGCGTTGGTAAACGATTAATAAAATGATGTCCCAAAGGTTCAATAATATTATTATCAGGATGAATAGAAGCATAGTACAAATTATTTCCTAACTCTTGAAAACGAAGTAATCCTTTTAGGCGGTGACATTCACCAAAACTTCTTTTTTTCATATTCATTACTTTAAAAACATAAGAAACAGTAAGCCTATTATTGATTTTAGGTCCAAATTCAAAACCATCACAAAGATACTTTAGTAAATACATTTCTTTTTCATTTTCATTAGAAAGAAAAGCATAATAAGTATTAGAAAGAGTTGTATAACTAATGTTTTTTTCAATTCCATTAAAAACTCGCTCAGCCTTTTCAAAATTAGTTTCTATCTCAATAGGAGTATCTAAAAAATTAGGAGTATAATCTAATTTAGAAAAGATTTTTTGTGGTAGTGTTTTAGTTGAAAAGCAATCAAAAACGATGGTTAGAAAACCATTTAAAGTTCCATCATAAAGATAAGTTTTATTTATAAGCTTCCAGTTAGACATTTTATTTTATCCTCCTTAGTTGGTTGCAAGTTATCAAAAAGAGAAAGCTGCTTAAATTGTGGGAGAGGTAATCCATTTCTTTCTTGATAAATTAAATTAGTTTCAATAAAATTTTGATTAAATTTATAGACTTTATCATAGTATTTTCCTTTACAAGTGATAAAGTATTTTGCTCTTTTTAAGGTAACTCCTAATTTTTGCAGCGCTTCAAAATCCAATCTAAATTCACGTCTGGCTCGAATGATTTTTTTAGCAGAAATAACACCAATGCCAGGAATTCGAAGCAAGGTGAAATAATCAGCTTGATTAATTTCAATTGGAAATTTATCCATATTTCGCAAAGCCCAATCACATTTTGGGTCTAAAATATGATTGAAATTAGGATGGGTTTCATCTAGCAATTCATTTGCCTGAAATCCATAAAAACGAAGAAGCCAATCGGCTTGATATAACCTGTTTTCTCGAAGAAGAGGAGGAGAGGCAAGAGTTGGCAAATTTTTATCGTTGTTTACACTAATATAAGCGGAATAATAAACTCTTTTTAAACCTAATTTTTGATACAGACCTTGTGATAATTTTAAAATTTTTAAATCACTTTCAGGTGTGGCGCCTACAATTAATTGGGTAGTTTGACCAGCAGGAACAAAGCTAGGCTTAAACTTGCTTTTTTCTAATTTATTTTGTTTAATTCCATTGGAAACATAAGTCATAGGTGTTAAGATACCATCTTTTTCTTTTTGAGGAGCTAATAATTTTAAGCTATCATTAGAAGGAAGTTCTATATTAATACTAAGTCTATCCACTAGAATTCCTAATTTATCAATTAATTCTTTACTACAACCAGGGATGCTTTTACAATGAATGTAGCCATTAAAATTATATTCATTTCGAAGGATTGATATTGTTTTTATCAGTAATTCCATGGTGTAATCAGGTGATTTTACAACAGCGGAACTTAAGAAAAGCCCTTCAATGTAATTTCTTTTGTAGAAATGAATGGTTAAATCAGCTACTTCTTGTGGTGTAAAAGTAGCTCTTTTGACAGAATTAGTGCAACGATTGATGCAATACTTGCAATCATAAATACAACTATTGCTAAATAGTATTTTTAATAAGGAAATGCATCTTCCATCTGCACCCCAACTATGACAAATACCAGACACACTTCCATTTCCAATTCCATTGCTTTTGTTTTTACGATTACTACCACTGGAACTACAGGAGGCATCGTATTTAGCAGAGTCTGCTAAGATTTTTAATTTATCAAATATTTCCATTTTTATTTCCTTTGTCCAAACATTTGTACTTATTATATCACAAAAAAATAAAAAGTCAAATATTTGTTTGTATAAATTTAAAAATAAGAACTCACAAAATAAATTAATTTTTGTGAGTTCTTACAAATTTATAAATCCACCAGCATTTCTTTTTAATAAACAAAGAAAAATTTTGCCAATTATCTTCTTTAAAACAAGACTTATCGATTAAAAAAGAATGCGTTTTATCAATATAAAGATAGAAAAAATCATCTGTTTCAAAAGCTCTATATAATTGATAATATTTCATTTTAGAAAATTGTTTATCATCTTGAATGGTAAAAAACTTATCATAAAATTTAAAAGTAAAAACTTTTTGTTTTTTAATTTTATCACTTTTATACTCTTTTGAAACCTGTGCAATTGGACGAAAGAAACGCCAAAGAACAAAACAAGATAGTGCCAAACATATTAAGATGGCAATTGTTAAATTGTGAGATTTTACTTGTATAATTAAGCATAGCAAAATAAAGGCAATTACAATCAGACTAGATGTCATATAAGTAAAATGATATCTTTTTCTATGAAAATCAAGAAATTTGTCATAGATTAGTTTTGTATATTTTGTTGTATTTTCAAATAATATTTCCAAATTTATCACCAAATTTATTATAACATAAAGAGCAAAATTTGTAAAAGAACGAGAAAAATGTTATAATTAAAGTATATTGATAAGAGATTTACGAAAGAAAAGGGGGAATGTATTATGAAGAAAATTGTAAAAATTATACTTATGATAGTATGTTTGCTTGTTTTAGCAATAGGTGTTTATATGATAGCACTTCACTTTGATGGATTTTTAGATAGGAGTAGTCCTATGACAAGAGAAGAAGTTGTTACTTTACTGGAAAAAGGAAAAGAGTATCCAAATTACTATTACTCACCACGTGAAGAGGGTTGGAATAGTGTTGACGAAAATGTAACAGAAATTTATGTCAAAGATAATGTGAAAAAAGTAGTATATAATAAGGAAATATCATCATGGAGTAATTATAATGCAGATGAAGAAATTCATTTTACAGGATATCACGAGAAAACACATAAAAAATATGCGTTTATTTCAAAAATGTCAACAAGTACAGCGCTAGAATATATGCAATATAGTCAAATGGGATTTGATTATTCGCTAATTGCAGATAGAGAACATTTTGATTATAATTTTAAGTATTTAGGAGAGAAGAAGATTGAGAATAGAACTTGTATTTTGGTAAAAGTATGGAACAAAGAGGCACCAGAAATGATGAATACTAAATTTGTCATTGATAAAGAAACAGGATTAGTTACACAGCGTATGGATTATACTTTCTACGGTATCTTACCAATTAAGATGATTTGTGATAGAAATTTAAAATTAGATGTAGTAACAGACGAAGAAATGAAAAGGCCAGATTTAACAGGATATGAAGTGATACAATAAAAATAAAAGTAGATTGCTTTCAAAAAAGTAATCTATTTTTTTAACTTAATTGAAACAAAAAGAGAAAAAGTGCATATACTAAAGAAGAGTAGGAGTGATTATTATGGCATACTCAGATCGAGAATTACTAGCAAGAATTGTACAATGTGAAGCAGGAGGAGAAGGAGATAATGGAATGAAAGCAGTTGCTTCTGTAACAATGAACCGAGTTAATAGTGCAGAAGGAGAATATGCTAGAGTTTCGCAAGGAGGAAATATTCGAAACATTATCTTTCAACAAGGACAATTTGACTGTGCAAGAGAAACAATAAGAAATCAATACAATCCTCAAAATATTTATAATATGACACCAACTGAAATTCATTATTATATTGCGGATTGGGCTTTATCGGGAAATCGATTAAACGAAATAGGAGATTGTTTATGGTATTTAAACCCATTTAGACCGAATTGTAGTTCAACTTTTCCAAGTAATGGTTCAGGAACATTTCACACTAGATTAGGAGAACACTGTTTTTATCGCCCAACAAGCAAATATTCACAAACATAATAATCGAAAACCTTAAAAGAAAGGAGCCTAGAATATGGCAAATCAAGAAGAAAGATTAGACAAAAGAGAAAATAGACAAGTAGAAATCAACCAAAATTCACCAGAAATTTTAACAAATCCTATTTATACACCAGCTTTTTTAAGAGAACAAATAGGAAAATTAATGAGAGTAGAATTTCTAATTGGAACGAATAATTTAGTAGACCGAATAGGAATTCTACAAGATGTAGGAGCAAGTTACATTTTATTACGTTCATTTGAAAACGATAGTTTAGTTTATTGTGATATCTATTCCATCAAATTTATAACGATTTCAACAACTGGTATTTATGGTTCGATGCCTAACAATAATAGATATCAATATTACTAATTGCCAAAAAAAATAAAAAATGTTATAATATCAGGTATGAAATACATAGAAAATATAAATACTAAAAAGGGAAATAGGGACGCCCCTCAAAATCCCTTTTTTAGGGATTGAGGGGACAACCCTTAGGAAAGAGAGAAAAATGTACGATGTTATTATTATAGGAGCAGGACCAGCAGGAATATCAGCTAGTTTATATACACGGAAGAGCCAATTTAAAAACACTTATCTTATATGAAGACGAAGGAGCATTGCAAAAAACAGATAAAATAGAAAATTATTATGGATTTGCAAATGGAATTGGTGGAAAAGAGTTATATGAAACAGGAATTAACCAAGCTAAAAGTATAGGTGTTGAAATTCAAAAAGAAGAAGTGACAGGAATACAAATGCAAGAAAAAGGATTTGCAGTGAAAACCTCTAAAAGTCTATATGAAACCAAAAGTATTATTTTAGCAACTGGTAACAAAAAGAATAAACCTAATATAAAGAATATAGATGATTTTGAAGGAAGAGGAGTTAGTTATTGTGCTATATGTGATGGCTTTTTCTATCGCAACAAAAAAATAGCAGTTGTAGGGGATGGAAATTATGCTATTTCAGAATTAAATGAATTAGTTAATTTAACAGATAAGATAACTATTTTAACCAATGGAAAAAAAGAGCCAGAATTGAGGAACGATAAACAAGAGGGAATAGAAATTAACACAAAAGAAATCGAAGCTATTTTAGGAAATGAAAAAGTAGAAAAAATCCAATTTAAAGATGGAACAACTTTAGAAACAGAAGGAATATTTATTGCTACAGGAGTAGCAGGAAGTATGGAATTTGCAAAAAAATTAGGCGTGTTAACACGGAAAAAATGAAATTAAAATCAATGAAAAGATGGAAACCAATATAAAAGGAATTTATGCTTGTGGTGATTGCACAGGAGGTTTACTACAAATTTCAAAAGCGGTGTATGAAGGAACAAAAGCTGGAATGGAAGTTATAAAATTTGTAAGAGGGATTTAAGGACGTCCCTTAAAAAGAAGAAGGAGGAATAAAAATGAGTGTATTAAAAATAAGTGAGGAAAATTTTGAAGAAGAGGTTTTGAAGGCAGACAAGCCAGTTATAATAGATTTTTATGCTGACTGGTGTGGACCATGTAGAATGATGTCACCTATTATAGATGAAATAGCAGAAGAAAAGGCTGAAACGCTAAAGGTAGGAAAAGTTAATGTAGATGAAAATCAAGAATTAGCTATGAAATATGGAGTAATGAGTATACCAACTATTGTTATTATCAAAAATGAAAAAGTAGAAAAAACTTTTGTCGGTGTAAGAAGTAAAAGCGAAATACTAGAAGCAATTTAATGGGCGCAAAAATGAGACACTTAAGACCTGTCCCCAACCGTCTCATTTTTGTGCTTCCAAAAGTATTTTCATATCATCTGGTAGGTTTGCTTCAAAAGTTAAAGCTTTTTTAGAAATAGGATGAATGCATGAGATTTTATAACTATGTAAGGCTTGTCTACTAATAAAAGGAGAAGGTGAGCCATATAAAGTGTCACCGAAGTAAAGGATGACCTATAGCAGACATATGTACACGAATTTGATGAGTTCTACCTGTTTCTAATTGGCATTTAACAAAACTAAATTTTTCAAATTCTTTTATTACTTCATAATGAGTAATGGAAGGTTGCCCTTTTTTTTCATCGACGCATCTTTCAATAATACTACCGTTTTTTCTTGCAATTGGTAAGGAGATGGTATCAGTTTTTTGATTTAATAAACCGTTTAACTAAACACAGATACTCTTTTTGAAAGGTTTTATCAGCCATCTGGCGAATGAAACACTCTTGTATATATTCACATTTAGCAAAAATGACAAGACCAGATGTATCTAAATCTAAGCGATTAACAGGACGAATTTTCTTTGCTAAATGAATGGAGTTAAAATAAAATTTGATACCATTAGAAAGAGAATCAGTATAATGTAAGCGAGAAGGGTGAATAGGAATACCAGCAGGTTTATGAACAACTAAAAACCAGTCATCTTCATAAATGATATCTAAATTCATTTTGGTAGGAGTAATGTTGGAGCTATTTTCTGGCATAGCAAAGTTAATTTCTAGAATATCTCCTGAATTCACATTATCGTTAGTGTTACAGTTTTTTTGATTGACTAAGATTTTTTTATTTTTTATTAATTTGTTTAAAAGTCTAGTAGAAATATTTAATTCGTTTGTTAAAATATAGTTTATAGATTTTCCCGTATGATTGTTTTCTATTTTATAAATTATTTTCATAGTTTTTAAAATCTCCTTATAAGCTCAATTTTAATTATTATACAAGGTTTTGTTTAGAAAAGCAATGGGAGTAGTTATGTAATAGCTTTTTATAAAAAAGAACAAAAAAGATTGAAAATTATGTAAATTTATGTTATAATGCAAGGCGAAGTACATTGAAAATTAAAAATGTAGTAGTAACAAATGCAAATTTGTAAAAAAAAGAAAGGATGAAGCAAGATGAAACTAAAATTTCAGCAGGCTATTTTAGATGTTGAATCTAAAAACAACAAGGAGGTCTAAAAATGGGAAAAAGTGAACAAGTTAAAATTCCTGAAGAACCAGTATGGCAAACATTAAGAGAAAAATTGGACTGTGAAGATTGTGAAAATAGTTCCTGTTCTCATCGGGGTTATTTTGGACACAGTCTACATATGCTGATGGATTGTCCTAAAAAAGCGGTACCCATTAATTTCTTTCTCAACTATGTTTCGGCAATTCCTATTTTCTTTTTATTTAGGAAAATATTTAGTTTGACATCTGGAAAGTTCTTTTTATCACTATTCGTTTCACTTGTGGTTTTATTTTTCTATGATATGACTTTTGTCGTAATTGAAAAAATAATTGGAATGTTTTTTACCAATTTAGAAAAGAAGCGACTGGAGGATTATCAGAAAAAACTTAAAAAAATAGAAGAAATGAAGAATGAGAAGGAAGAACGAGAAAGACAGGAGAAAGAAAGAGAAAGGCAACGTTTGAAAGATATTGAAGATGCCCGTGCTATATACAATCGATTTAAGAAACTAGAGAGTTCAAAGGTAATAAAAGAAAGATTTAGCAAGCCATATGATGAAATGCTTGTAGGATTAAAAGAAGTGTGTGATGATTTACAATTAGAGCACTTTTCCAATCGAGTGGTAAAAAATCTATTTAAGTTTTATTTGCCAGAACTCTTAGATGCTTCTGAAAAGTTTGTAGCAGAGTATGAAAAAGAGCTCTTATCACCCAAAGAATTAGCAATTTTTCGGAAACTGTTAAAAACAGCAGAAGAAAACTTTGGAACAGCGAAAAGGGCTATGCAGCAACATCAAAAAGCTTCTAATAGCTTGTATGCTAACATGCTAGAATTAGATGAAGCATTTTCTTCAACAAGAACAAGGAGGTTATAGAATGAAAACTGGGAAACGTATTTTTGTGTGGATGATTGTTTTGGCTATAAGTGTAGTGTTTACGATGAAGGAAGAAGATAAATCTAAGCCTATACAGAAAACGACTGCTTATGTTTCTTCTGACTTCAAAGAAAGTTATGGAGGAATAGAAGAAAGTTTTAATGAGCATGAGCTAGGTTACTCTTTACAAGTTTCCAATAAAAGAATGGCAGGCGACAGCTTTGTAATCACAACTGATATCAATGAGGTATCATCAAAAGATTATGAAGTAATGGGAAAAACTCCATTGCTTGTCGTTATGAAACGGAAGGGAGACATGTTAAAAAGCTATAAAGAAAATGGTCTATTGTCAGGAAAAATGAAGATAGATGAAGATGATGAGGTGGAAATTAACTTCAAAAAAATAATGGAAGCTGTACTTAAAAATGAAAAATGGAGTAAGTTCGGCGGAAAGGACAAAGAAATTAAAGTCTTTTATCCAGAACCTGATACAGTAGAAGGCAAATTGTTTAAGCATTTTCTTTTAATTACGGCTAATAATGGTTCCTATCCAACAACACAGGAGGAAGTTCAAGCAGCACAGGAATTGGTAGATCAATTTTTAGCAAATCCAAATGTGAAGGCTGTCAATGTCATGAATCGATTGACCGGTGTTAATGATATTGGAAGTGACATTTATGTTACTTTTGAAAACAATATTATGCAGTTGGATGAAGATGAATATGAAGACGAATTTTATGTTAGCTATCCAAAAGAAACAGTAGTAAAGGAAATATTTTTTGAAAGTAAATCTGAAATTGGAGATAAAACACAAAAAATATTGGGAGAAGATCCGGGTTTCTTTAGCAATAGTATAGCATGTGAAATTTGTAAAAGTAACACCAAATATCGATATGAAGCAAGAAAAGATATTGAAGAATACCGCGATCACGCTGAGAATGGCATTTGGAATTCAATAAATTTTAAAAATGCTTACAATGCTATTGAAATTCCAGAAAATGCACTGCGTTCGACAGACCCAATAATTCCATAATTACTACATTTTTAGCGTCCCTAATTCAAATGAGTTAGGGACGTTTTTTGGTGGTCGCTTACGCAGTGTTTCAAAATTATATAAGTTGCCCCTTACTTGGCAAAAGTCGAAGTTTAAATTTTGTAGTAGAAGATTGAAAAAAATAAAAAAATTCAGTATAATAAGAATGCAAAAAAATATAGACAAGAAAGGAATCGAAAAAAATGAGAATTCGATATAAAAAATGGGCAAGACCAGAATTAGAAGCCAGTAAATTTTACAGAGATGAGCCAGAAAAATTAAAAGGAAAATGGAAAGAAGAATTTGAAAATCCAAATCAACCTTTACATTTAGAATTAGGATGTGGAAAAGGGCAATTTATGGCTAGATTGGCAGTAGAAAATCCAAATACAAATTATATAGCAATTGACCTAGTAGATGCTATGTTAGGTCTAGCGAAAAGAAATATTGAACAAGCCTATCAAGAAGCCAATAAAGAACCTAAAAATGTTTTAATTACAAGATTTGACATTGAAAGAATTTTTCTTATTTTAGAAAAAAAGGATGAAGTAGAAAGAATTTATATTAATTTTTGTAATCCATGGCCAAGAGGAAAACACAGAAAAAAGAGATTGACCCATTCCATCCAATTAGAAAAATATAAACAATTTCTAAAAGAAAAGGGAGAAATTTATTTCAAAACCGATGATGACGAATTATTTGAAGCTAGTTTAATCTATTTAGAAGAAAGTGGATTTGAAATTGTGAAAAAAACTTATGATTTGCATGAACAACCAATCTTTGAAAAAAATATAGAAACAGAACATGAAAAAATGTTTTCGGAACAAGGAATTAAAATCAAAGCGTGTATAGCAAGATTACAACAAGGAAAGAAGGAGTAAAACATGGAAATACAAGAGGTAGTAGACAATTGCAATGATAGAGAATTTGTATTAAAAGCTGTAAAAGAAAATGGAAAGTTTTTAGACTTTGTAGCAGAGGCATTTAAAGATGATAAAGGAGTAGTGAAAATAGCGTTACACCAAGATAGTGAGGCTTTAGAATTTGTAAGCGAAAGACTAAAAGATGATAAAGAAATAGTAGCAATGGGAATAAAAGGAGCACCTTGGACGATTTGTTATGCTTCTGAAAGGCTAAGAGCAGATAAAGAATTAGTATTAGAAAGTTGTAAGAATTATGGACAAGCTTTATATTATGCGGTAGAAGAACTTCGCGATGATGAAGAAGTAGTTAAGGCAGCTATTACCAATAAAGGTAGTATTATTAAGTATGCAAGTGATAGATTACGAGACAACAAAGAACTTGCTATCATTGCTGTTAAACAAGATAAATCAGCTTATCATTTTTTATCTTGGAGACTAAGACAAGAGGAAGAAATAAAAAATGCAATGGCTTAAAATCGATAAACTTTTCTAAAACTACTTGTACTTTTTTAGAATTGTTTATATAATAAGAATGTAAAAGAAGAAGGAGGAGAAAGAAAAATGTCGTTTATTGAGGAAATAAAACAAAGAGCGAAAAAAGAAATTAAGACAATTGTTCTTCCTGAAGCAGAAGATATTAGAATTTTACAAGCAACAGAGCAAGTACTAAAAGAGCAATATGCGAATATTGTATTAGTAGGAAATCAAAAAAATATAGAAAAAAAGGCAGAAGAAAATCATTTGAACATTAAAGATGCTAAAATTATAGATCCATCAACTGCTGAAGAATATGAAAAATATGTTAATTTATTATATGAATTAAGAAAACATAAAGGAATGACAATAGAAAAAGCACAAGAATTAGTAAAAGACCCTGTTTATTATGGAATGCTTATGGTAAAAGAGGGAAAAGCAGATGGACTTGTTTCTGGTGCAGTTCATTCTACTTCAGATACATTAAGACCAGCCCTGCAAATATTAAAAACGGCACCTGATACAAAACTAGTTTCTGCTTTTTTTGTTATGGTAGTTCCAGACTGTGAGTATGGAGAAAAAGGAACATTTGTATTTGCAGATAGTGGTCTTAACGAAAATCCAGATGCAGAGAGCTTGTCAGAAATAGCCATTTCTTCTAGTAAAAGTTTTAGACAATTAGTAGAAAAAGAACCAAAGGTAGCGATGCTTTCTTATTCAACTTATGGAAGTGCAAAATCAGAATTGACAGAAAAAGTGATAGAGGCAACCAATTTAGTTAAACAAAAAGACCAAAATATTTTGGTAGATGGAGAGCTTCAATTGGATAGTGCGATTGTTCCAGAAGTTGCTCAATTAAAGGCTCCTAATAGTCCTTTAAAGGGGGAGGCAAATGTATTGGTGTTTCCAGATTTGAATACAGGAAATATTGGTTATAAGTTGGTGCAAAGATTGGCTAAGGCAGAGGCTTATGGTCCTCTTTGCCAGGGAATTAGTAAACCTGTGAATGATTTGTCTAGAGGTTGTAGCTGGGAAGATGTGGCAGGGGTTGTTGCAATTACTGCTGTGCAAGCTCAGTAAAATTAATGAAAATCAGCATCTTGCACATTTTCGCTCTTAATTACAAACCTTGATGTACCCTCGTACACCTTCGGCTTGTAATTAAGATTGAAAATGCACAATATACTAATTTTGATTAATTTTATAATCAAATGAAAAGCTTCGTTTTATTGTGTTATTAAAAATAATAAAATTTTAGATGAAAAGGAGGGACTAGATTATGAAAATTTTAGTTCTAAACTCAGGAAGTTCATCATTAAAATATCAAGTGATTGATATGCAAACAGAAGAGATGTTAGCAAAGGGATATTTTGAAAGAATTGGTCAACCAAACTCTTTTCTAACACATAAAGTAAATGGTGTGGCACACAAATTCGAACATCCAGCTAAAAACCATGAAAAAGCCATCAATTTTGTTTTAAACCGATTAACAAATGAAAATTATGGAGTATTAAAAGATTTAGGAGAGTTAGCAGGAATTGGACATAGAGTGGTTCATGGAGGAGAAAAATTTAGTGACTCTGTTATCATAACCAATGAAGTAATTGAAGAAATTAAAAAATGTTCTGATTTAGCACCATTACATAATCCAGCATGTATTTTAGGAATTGAAGCTTGTAAAAAAATAGTGCCAAACATGCCAATGGTAGCTGTATTTGATACCGCATTTCATCAAACCATAGCAGAAGATAAGTATATGTATCCAATTCCTTATAAATATTATAAAAGATATGCAGTAAGAAAATATGGATTTCATGGAACGTCTCACCAATATGTTTCTGGTAGAGTAGCGGAAATTATGGGAAAAGATATCAAAGAATTAAAAATAGTAAATTGTCACTTAGGACAAGGATGTAGTGTCTGTGCTATTAAAGATGGAAAATCAGTAGAAACCAGTATGGGGTTAACACCACTTCGGAGGAATTCCAATGGGAACTAGAAGTGGAGATTTAGATCCATCCATTCTTACTTATTTAATGCAAAAAGAAAACCTAACAGCAGATGACATGAATTTTATCCTAAACAAAGAATCAGGTGTTTATGGAATATCAGGAGTATCTGTAGACTTTAGAGATATTGAAACAGAAGCATTATCAGGAGGAAAACGAGCACAATTATCTTTGGATGTGTATCATTATCTAGTAGCTTGTTATGTAGCAAGATGTGCAGTAGCTATGGGAGGAATTGATGTTTTAACCTTTACAGCTGGAGTAGGAGAAAAAGGACCGATGTCAAGAAAAGCTATCTGTGAGCAATTAGAATTTTTAGGTGTTAAAATAGATGAAGAAAAGAACCAAATTAGAGGAGAAGAAGCCGAAATATCAGCTTCTGATTCAAGAGTGAAAATTTATATTGTTCCAACTAATGAAGAATTAATGATAGCAAGAGAAACTTTAAAATTAGTAAACAGGGATTAAGGGACACCCCTTGAAAAACAATTTCCCCATTTAAATTTAGAACAAGTGGGGGTAACAAAGAAAGGAAGATTTAAAAAATGAAAATACTAGTATTAAATTGTGGAAGTTCATCACTAAAATATCAACTAATCGATATGGAGACAGAAGAGGTATTAGCTTCTGGAAAATATGAAAGAATAGGAGAAAAAGAAGCGTTTATTACACACAAAGCACAAGGACAAAAAAAGCAAATTGAAAATCCAGCTTATAATCATACAGAAGCAATTGAATTTGCATTAAAGCAGCTTACCAATCCAGAATATAAAGTAATTGATAGCTTAGATGAAATTGAAGCAATTGGACATCGTTTGGTTCATGGAGGAGAGAAAATTGCAGAATCTGTTGTAATTGACGATAGTGTGATTGAAGTATTAAAAGATTGCACTGATTTAGCACCATTACACAATCCAGCATGTATTTTAGGAATTGAGGCTTGTCAAAATGTAATGCCAAATAAACCAATGGTAGGAGTATTTGATACTGCTTTCCATCAATCCATTCCAAAGGAAAGATATATTTATCCAATTCCATATGAATATTATGAAAAATATGGTGTAAGAAAATATGGTTTCCATGGAACTTCACATATGTTTGTTTCACAAAGATTAGCAGAAATAGAAAACAAGTCAATAGAAGAAATGAAAATTGTAACTTGCCATTTAGGACAAGGAGCTAGTATTTGTGCTATTGAAGGCGGAAAATCAGTTGATACTAGTATGGGATTAACGCCATTAGGAGGAATTCCAATGGTAACAAGATGTGGAGATTTAGACCCATCCATTTTACTATATTTAATGAAAAAGGAAAAATTATCAGCAGAAGAAATGGAAACAATTTTAAATAAACAATCTGGAGTGCAAGCTATTTCAGGATTAGTACCAGACTTTAGAGAAATTGAAACTGCTGGAAACGAAGGAAATGAAAGAGCAAAAATGGCATTAGATAGTTTCAAATATGCAATTGCAAGTTATATTGCTAAATATGCAGTAGCCATGAATGGTGTAGATTACATTATTTTTACAGGAGGAATTGGTGAAAATCAAATTAATATCAGAAAGGGAATTTGCGAACAATTAAAATTTATGGGAGTAGAAATTGATGTAGAAGCAAATCAAGTTAGAAGCGAAGAGAAAGTTATTTCAAAACCAAATTCTAAAGTTAAATTATATGTAATTCCAACGAATGAAGAGTTGATGATTGCAAAGGAAACAGAAAGATTAGTAAAATAATAAAAGAAGGGCAGAAAAGATTTTTAAATTTTTTCTGTTTTTTTATTGACAAACGATGGAACATATGATTAAATATTGACTATAAAAATGAAAAGGCAATATTTACATATTACTCAAAAACACCTCATGAAGTTCCTTCATATTAGTAAGAAAGGTGGTGATGAAATGGAAACTTCAACAGAAAATATAATTTTAAAAGAAATACGAGCAGTTAGAACAGAATTACAGGACTTTAGAGCAGAAAATGAAAAACGCTGGGAAGAGAATGACAAACGTTGGGAACAAAACGAAAAACGTTGGGAAGAAAATGACAAACGTTGGGAACAAAACGAAAAGCGTTGGGAAGAAAATGACAAACGTTGGAAGCAAAACGAAAAGCGTTGGGAACAAAATGATAAAAAGTTAGAAGAGATAAACCAAAGATTAGATAGTAATACAGAAAGAATAACAGCATTAGAAGAAGGTCGCGTAGAAGACAAAAGAAGTATTCTAGTAGTATTAGAAACTATGCAAAAAAGTATTGATAGTCAATTTAAAGAAATGAAAGACTATATGGATGTGAAATTTGACCAACTTTTTACAGCCAAAAGAGAAAATGAAGCAGAGCATGCTGAATTTAAAAAATTACTATGTGTTTATGGAAGAAGAATTGATTTTCATAATGCAAGAATAAAATTTTTAGAAGAATGGAAAGAGCAAACAGATTTTAGTGAATATGAAGCAGTGTAGTCTTTTTTGAAAAAATACTTGCAAAATAAAAAAAACATGATATAATATAATACAATAAATAAAAGAGAAAAACGATAACAAGGACACGATAAATAATATAATATCTTAAAGAGAGCCAAAGGGAGCTGGAAATTTGGTAAGTAAAAATTATTTATTATCACCTTATAAGTTGTTAGACTGAAATTTTGGTTAAAAGAAGATTAAGTTTAACCGTATCTCCTGCGTTAAAGGAAAATGAAGAGAGTAAATAAATTTACTAAAATAGGTGGTACCGCGGAATCAAAAGCTATTTCGTCCTAATTAATCAGTTACATTGATTAGGATTGAAATAGCTTTATTTGTATTAAAACAAATGAAAAGCAATACTTTTGATTTGTTTTATAAAAATAAAAAAGGAAAGAAAGAGAGGAACATGAAAAAATGAGAGAACTAAAAATTAATGGAGTTTACAAACACTTTAAAGGAGACTACTATATCGTAGAAAATGTAGCAACATTTAGTGAAACAAGAGAAAAACTAGTAATCTATCGTGGATTATATGGAAACAATGAACTATATGCTAGACCATATGAAATGTTCTTATCAGAAGTAGACCACGAAAAATATCCAAACGTAGAGCAAAAGTACAGATTTGAACTACAAGAAATCGAAAGCAAAAACAAATAAATTCTTCTGATGTTTTTTGGGACGGGGTCAAAAAACATCGGGTTAAAAAGTTATTAAAAAAAGAATATAGAAAATTTAAGACGATGTTTTTTGACCCCGTCCCAAAAAACATCAGGAAGGAAGGAAAATGTACAAAAAAGTAGAATTGAAAAATGGATTTGTTGGCATGGAGAAAGAGGTTGCTGAGAATTGGAAGAAAAAAGACATTATTAAAAAGAATTTTGCTATGAATGAAGGAAAAAGATATTTTACCTTTTATGATGGACCACCAACAGCAAATGGAAAGCCACATGTGGGGCATATTGAAACTAGAGTTATGAAAGATATTATCCCAAGATATAAAGTTATGAAAGGATACCAAGTAATTCGTAAAGCTGGATGGGATACACATGGTCTTCCAGTAGAGCTTGAAATTGAAAAGAAATTAGGTATTTCAGGAAAAGAGCAAATTGAAGAATATGGCGTAGAAAAGTTTGTAAAAGAATGCAAGGAAAGTGTGTTTACCTATGTTTCTATGTGGGAAGAAATGACAAACAAAGTAGGTTTTTGGGTAGATATGGAACATCCATATGTTACGTATCATAACGAATATATCGAATCTGTATGGTGGGCTTTAAAACAAATGTGGGATAAAGGACTTTTATATGAAGGTCATAAAGTTATGCCATATTGCCCAAGATGTGGAACAGCATTATCTTCTCATGAGGTAGCACAAGGATATAAAGATGTAAAAGATTTAACTTGTATTGCTAAATTCAAAGTAGTAGATGAAGATAAATACATTCTAGCTTGGACAACAACACCTTGGACATTGCCTTCTAACTTAGCTCTTTGTGTTAATAAATCTTATGAATATGCAGAAGTGAAAGCTAATGTTGGAACTGATGATGAACCACAATATGAAACTTATATTTTAGCCAAAGATTTATTAGAGGCAGTTTTAAAAGAAACTCCTTATGAAGTAATCAAAACATTCAAAGGAGAAGAATTATTAGGAACCAAATATGAAAGATTGATGCCATGGGGCGAAGTGGAAGGAAAAGCCTTTGAAGTGATTCATGGTGACTATGTTAATCTTGATGATGGTACAGGAATTGTTCATATTGCACCAGCTTATGGTGAAGATGATAGCTTGGTATCAAAACAAAATGGAATTACTTTTATCAATCTAGTTGATAAAGCAGGAAACTTTGTAAAAGAAGTAGAACCTTGGGCAGGAAGATTTGTAAGAGATTGTAACGAAGATATCTGCAAATGGTTAAAAGAAGAAAATAAATTATTTAGCAAAGAAAAACACCTACACTCTTATCCACATTGCTGGAGATGTGACACACCACTTCTATACTATCCAAAAGAAAGCTGGTTTGTTGCTATGAGCAAACTAAGAGATGAATTAGTAGCTAATAACAACAAAGTAAATTGGAACCCAGACACCATCCGAACAGGAAGATTTGGAAAATTCCTAGAAAATGTAATTGACTGGGGAATTTCAAGAGATAGATATTGGGGAACGCCATTACCAGTATGGACTTGTGAAGATGAAAATTGTCGTCATCAAGAATGTATCGGTTCAATTGAAGAATTGAAAGAAAAAGGAATCGAAGTTCCAGAAAATATTGAATTACACAAACCATATATTGATGATGTAGACCTAAAATGTCCTAAATGTGGTAAAAAAATGCACAGAGCAAAAGAAGTAATTGATTGTTGGTTTGACTCTGGTTCTATGCCTTTTGCACAATGGCATTATCCATTTGAAAATAAAGAAATGTTTGACAACAACTTCCCAGCAGGATTTATTTCAGAAGCAGTTGACCAAACAAGAGGATGGTTCTATACTTTAACAGCAATAGGAACAGCATTATTTGGAAGAACACCATTTGAAAATTGCATTGTATTAGGACACGTTTTAGATGAAAAAGGTCAAAAAATGTCTAAATCCAAAGGAAATGGTGTAGACCCAATGCAATTATTAGACACAGTAGGAGCAGATGCAACTAGATGGCATTTTTATACTTGTAGTGCTCCATGGTTACCAACAAGATTAGGATTAAATAATGTACAAGAAACACAAAGAGGATTTTTAAGCACATTATGGAATGTATATTCTTTCTATGTGTTATATGCTGAAATAGACCAATTCAATCCATTAAAATATGCTAATTTTGAGGCAACTAATATTATGGACAAATGGATTATTTCAAAATTAAATACATTAGTAAAAGAAGTAGATGAAAAATTAGAACACTATGACATTACAAATGCAGCATTATTGATTGAAAGCTTTACTGATGAACTTTCTAACTGGTATGTACGTAGAAACAGAGAAAGATTCTGGTTAACTGAGTTAAATAATGAAAAAATTGGAGCATATTGTACCCTATATCGTGTATTAACAACTTTAATAAAAGTAGCAGGGCCATTTGTACCATTTATGGCAGATGAAATCTATCAAAACTTAGTAGTAGGATTAGACAACCAAGCTCCTGAAAGTGTTCACTTATGCTTATGGCCAGACGTAAATGAAAAAGAAATCAATAAAGAGTTAGAAGCAGAAATGGATTTAGCTTATAAAATAGTAAAACTTGGACGTGGAGCAAGAAATGTAGCTAATATTAAAAATAGACAACCATTATCTAAAATGTTAATCTCAATTGACACTTTACCAGAATATTATGCAGACATTGTAAAAGAAGAACTAAACGTAAAAGAAATTAACCTAGGAGCAGAAATGTCAGACTATGTTAATTTTGAAATCAAACCAAATCTACCAGTATTAGGAAAAGAATATGGAAAATTAATTCCAAGAATTAAACAAGCAATTAGTGAAAAAAATCAAATGGATTTAGCTAATACGGTAAAAAATGGCGGTGTAGAATACATTGAAATTGATGATACACAAATTGCTTTAAATGCAGATAACTTGCTTATTACAATGCAAGGAAAAGAAGGTTTTGCTTTTAGTGGTGAAGGAGAAATGGGTGTAGTATTAGATACTCATATTTCGCCAGAACTAAAAGAAGAAGGACAGGTAAGAGAAATTTTGTCTAAAGTACAAAATATGAGAAAAGACAAAGGATTTGAAGTGCTAGACAATATCCATCTTTATGTAGCTGGAAACGAAATGCTGGAAGAAATTATTAAAAAGAATGAAGAATTTATTAAACATGAAACATTAGCAGTTGAAGTTATTTACAATAAAGATAGAACGTCTTATACAGAAACTAACATCAATGGCGAAATGTTAAAGGTTGATGTAGAAGTAGTAAAATAAACTTTTAGGAAGGAACAAAAACAAAATGGAAGAAGTATTAAAAAAATTAGATGAGTTAGGAATTCAATATGAATTAGTAAAACATGCACCTGTTTATACCATAGAAGATATGAACAATTTAGACCCAGATACATTCAAAGGAGCGGAAATTTGTAAAAACCTATTTTTAAGAGATCAAAAAGGAAAAAGACATTTTTTAGTAATTCTTTGTGGTGACAAACAAGCAAGAATGGATAAGATTCAAGAGCAAGCTTATACTACAAGATTAAGCTTTGGGTCAGCAGAGAGATTACAAAAGCACTTAGGTTTAGAAGCTGGTCACGTTAGCCCAATGGGATTAATCAATAATCCAGAAAAAACAGTAGAAGTTTTACTAGATAAAGACTTAAAGAAAAAAGATAAATTAGCTTTTCATCCAAATACCAATGAGGCTTGCGTATTAATTACTTATGCTGATTTGAAAAAGTTTTTAGATGATTGTGGTCATGAAGTTGAATTTATTACGATATAAAAATGAGAAAACTAGATTAGTTCGTACTAGTCTAGTTTTTATTATGACAAAATGTAAAAATTTACTGTTAGATATTGATTTTGGATTCGAAATGTTATATAGTAAATAACATAGGAAATGAGAATAAGCAGATGTGGTTTGCCTCCAACAAGGAGGTGAGGCGTATGATAGAAATACAAGTATTAATTGCAACAATATACATATTATATTATTCATTAATTGGAGTAACTATCATAGCTCTTTCTTCGATTATAGCACTTGTAATATTACTATGTAAGAGCAAATAAACCAAAAAAACAGACGCATCTGTAACTGACCAAAGTAAGATGCGTCAAAACCATTTTACAGAGGTAAACCAAGTTTGTGGTTTCTCCATTTCCTATTTTTATTATACACATTTATTTTAAAATTGTCAATTTCAAATAGACTTTTTTCAAAGTATGCTTTATAATAATAACAAATTCAGAAACAAAAAAGGAAATAATTAATATGAAAAACATAGAGAAATATTATAAAAACACAGAAAATGCATTACCACACGTAATTGTAAGGAAATTTATTGAAATGAAAACAAAGCCAGGAAATGCTATTGATTTAGGATGCGGAGCAGGTAGAGATACTATATTTTTAATAAAAAATGGCTGGAATGTTTTAGCAATAGATAGAGAAAATACAGAAGAAATCATAATGAATCAATTAAATAACAAAGAAATAAAAAGATTTGAATTTAGCAAGCAAAATTTTGAAAATATTGAATTACAGAAAGTTGATTTAGTAGTTGCTAATTTTAGTATTCCGTTTTGCAAAAAGGAAAATTTTTATGAATTTTGGGAAAAGATAGTAGCTAACATTGAAAAAGGAGGATATTTTGTAGGAAATTTTTTTGGACTAAACGATTCTTGGACGAAACTAAAAAAAATGATATTTTTATCAAAACTGCAAACACTAGAATTATTTAACGATGTATTTGAAATATTAGAATTTGAAGAAATTGAAGAAGACGGAAAAACAGGATTGGGAAAGATGAAACATTGGCATATATTTAATATTGTGGCTAAAAAGAAATGAAGAAGGTAGAAAATATGATAGATATTGGAAAAGCGAAAAAAGAATTTAAAAATTTCTTAGAAAACTATAAAAACCAAAAGGAATTAGGATTTGAATTAAAAGTAGTTCATACATATCAGGTTGCTCAGAACTCAAAAAAATTAGCGGAAGAATTAAAATTAAAACAAGAAGACATTGAACTAGCTGAATTAATTGGACTACTTCATGATATTGGCAGATTTGAAGAATTAAAAATGTTAAATCGATTTGATAATATAAAATTTGACCATGCAGAACATGGTGTAAAGATGTTATTTGAGGATAACTTAATTAGAAACTTTGTAGAAGACAACCAATATGATGAAATCATAAAACAAGCGATACAAAATCATAGTAAATTTGAAATCCCAAAAGATTTAGAAGCAAGAACATTATTGCATTGTAAAATAATTCGAGATAGTGATAAATTAGATAATTTTAGAGTAAAACAAGAAGAAAGAATGGAAGCAATATTTCCTAAAATTATTAGTGCAAAAGAAGAAATTGAAAATTCGAAAATATCAGAATCAGTTTATCAGGCAATAAAAGAACTAAAATGTGTAAAATTAAAAGATAGGAAAACACCATTAGATTACCTGGTTTGCATTTTAGCATTTATATTTGATTTGAATTTTTCTGCATCGTATCAAATTGTAACAGACCAGGACTATGTAAATCAAATGATTAATCGATTTGATTATAAATTACCAGAAACGAAAGAGAAAATGGAAGAGATTAGAAGAATTGTAAATCAGTATATTAAGGAACAAATTTGAAAGGAAGTGAATTATGGAATTCAATTTTTTAGAAAGAATACAAGGAATGGCAAAAAAAACAATCGAAGAAAATAAAATAAAACTAGAAAATGGCAACATTAGTCAAGAAGAAATCGAGCTAGCCCAAAAACTACATGCTATCGAAGAATTTAGTATTGATCGATTGGAAGAAGAGATAGCAGTCTTAGAAAACAGAAAGACAGGTAAAATCATAGAGATAGAACGAAACAAATTACCAGAAAACAGCAAAGAAGGAGACATTTTAAAAAAGATTAATGGAAAATATAGTTTAGATGCGGAGAAAACAGTAGAAGAAAGCAATCGTATTAGGGACAAAATGAACGATTTATGGAATTAGAGAAAGGATAAAATTAGATGAAAAACAAAAATAAAAAAATACAAATTACAGTAGGAATAATAGCGACTATAGTATTATTAATTTTAATTTTGTGTGGAGCTAATACAGAGATATTAAACCAAGTTAGTAAGGTCGCAGGATTAAACATTGTATTTGAAAATAAACAACAAGAAGCAGAAACAGCAACAACAACTGGAGAATTTATTGCAGAAGATAAGCTAAAAGTGTATTTTATTGATGTAGGTCAAGCAGATAGTATTTTAGTTATGAATCAAAAGGAAAGTATGTTAATTGATGCTGGCAATAATGAAGATGGAGAAGAAGTGGTAAAATTCATACAAGAAAAAGGAATTAAAAAGTTAAATCATGTGATACGGAACTCATCCACATGAAGACCATATAGGTGGGCTAGATGATGTAATTAACAACATTGAGATTGAAACTATTTATATGCCAAAAATCGAGACAACAACAAAAACTTTTGAAGATGTATTAGATGCTATTCAAGGCAAAAACTTAAAAGTAACAGCACCAACAAAGGGAAAAACTTTTAAAGTAGGGGAAGCAAATTGTGAAGTGATGACAGACTCTATATTAGACAAAGAAAACCTGAATTTATCATCCATTATTGTTCGATTAGAATTTGGGAATACTAGTTTCCTATTTATGGGAGATGCTGAAAGCAAAAATGAGAAAACGAGACAATGGCCTAAAACAGATGTGTTAAAAGTAGGACACCATGGTTCCAATACAAGTACAAGTGAGAATTTCTTAAAACAGGTATCACCACAATATGCAGTCATTATGGCTGGAAAAAATAATAGTTATGGATTACCAAAAGATAAAATTTTAGAAAGATTAAAAAAGAAAAATGTTACGATTTATCGAACAGATGAAAAAAGAACCATTGAAATGACATCAGATGGAAACAAAATTGAAACGGGATTTGGGGACGTCCCTTAAAATCCCTCTTATGGGGAATTAGGGGACACCCATTAGGTGTTGCGTTTAAAGAAGAAATACTAAATTTAGCGAAATGTTGCAATTTTATGTGAAGTGTGTTAAAATAGTTATCGATACTGCAAATGTGATTTGTAAAGGAGGTCTTTTATGAATTTAAAAGAACAATTAGGAATTCTAGCGAGAAAGCATGAACAAGAAGTGGAAGAGGAAAGGCGTGAGGAGGAAAGAAAAAAGATTCGGTCACCAGAAGATTGGGAGATAATTGAAGAATATCTTAGGAACCTGTTAACTAAATTTGCTTCTTTTGAAGAACTTGTTAAAGTAGGTTTTAGAAGGACAAAATTTATTCCTATTGAATGCAGTTCTAATGATATTTTATTTCCAAAAGATGATAAGCGTCAACTTCTTTTTTTAAAAGATGGAAAACCATTGGAGATTACAAATGAAGACCTGAAAAGGTTCTGCAACCAACATAATCTTAAATTGAGATATCTTTTAAACGACAATGACTGCTATAGGTTTTCCAGGAAATATGACAAATTTAATACCCACACGTTTCTTATTGGAATATAAGAGTAAAATAGCACACTACAATGTAGTGTGCTATTTTTAAACCATGAATTCTGCTTTTTGTTTAAAATCACTTGACAGTTTACAATAATAAAGATAAAATAGAATAGTAGGAAAAAATATATGAACATAAATTAATATATATTTTATTCGAACATTGAAAATTAAATAAGAAAGAGGTGTATGATTATGAACATAGTAATCATAATCGCCGCTGTCTTAATCTCATTAGCAATCGGTAGCGTATTTGGAATAGCATACCGCAAAAAAGTTGCAGAGTCTAAAATTCAAGGAGCAGAAAATGAAGCAAAAAGACTAGTTGATTTAGCGAAAATAGAAGCAGAAAATTTAAAGAAAGAAGAAATTTTCAAAGCCAAAGAAGAAATCATGAATAGTAGGAAAGAGTTAGATCAAGAGATTAAAGAAAGAAGAGGCGAAGTACAAAAACAAGAATCTAGATTAATCCAAAAAGAAGAAAATCTAGAAAAACGTGAAGGGAATTTCGAAAGAAAAGAACGTGAATTAGAAAGAGAGATGCAAGAAGTAGAAAAACAAAAAGAAGAAATTTCAAAATTACATGACGAAGAAATGGTACAACTTCAAAAAATAGCTTCTTTAACACAAGAAGAAGCAAAAGCACAATTGCTATCTGAAATGGATAGACAATTAACAGCTGAAAAAGCAGCGTTAATTCGTGAAAAAGAGCAAAAGGCAAAAGAAACAGCCATTAAAAATGCGAAAGAAATTCTAAGCTATGCCGTACAAAAATGTGCAGCAGACCATTCACAAGAAACTACCGTATCTATTGTAGCACTTCCAAATGATGATATGAAAGGAAGAATTATAGGTAGAGAAGGTAGAAACATAAAAGCATTAGAAACCTTAACAGGAATCGACTTAATCATTGATGATACACCAGAAGCAGTCGTTTTATCAGGATTTGACCCACTAAGAAGAGAAGTTGCTAAAATTGCATTAGAAAAATTAATTGATGATGGAAGAATCCATCCAGCAAAAATCGAAGAAATGGTTGAAAAGGCAAAAGAAGAAGTAGAAACAACCATCAAAGAAGAAGGAGAAAGAGCAGTTTTAGAAACTGGTGTTATTGGACTTCATCCAGACATTGTAAAACTAATTGGAAAATTAAAATATAGGACAAGTTATGGTCAAAACGTATTAAATCACTCAATTGAAGTTTCTAACCTAGCAAGAATTATGGCAGAAGAATTAGGATTAGATCCAAAACTAGCAAGAAGAGCTGGACTTTTACATGATATTGGAAAAGCACTAGACCATGATATGGAAGGAACACACGTTGAAATAGGAGTAGAGGTTCTTAAAAAATTCAAAGAAAATCCACTTGTTATCAATGCTGTAGAAGCACACCATGGTGATGTAGAACCACAAACTTTAGAAGCAGTTTTAATCCAAGCAGCAGATGCGATATCAGCATCAAGACCAGGAGCTAGAAGAGAAACTGTAGAAGCTTATATCAAGAGATTACAAAATCTTGAAGAAATAGCAGACTCTTTTGAAGGAGTTGAAAAATCATTTGCTATTCAAGCTGGTAGAGAAGTAAGAATTATTGTAAAACCAGACAGAATATCAGATGATAAAATGACAATCTTAGCAAGAGATGTTTCTAAGAAAATTGAAAATGAAATGGATTATCCAGGTCAAATAAAAGTAAATATCATTAGAGAGACAAGAGTAGTTGATTATGCAAAATAAAAATAGAGGCTTAAAGTAGGCCTCTATTTTTTTGTGTAAAAGTATTGTTAACTAATTTAAGTAATGTTATAATAAAGGAGGAACAATTAAATAAATTTATAAGGAGAGATACAAATGTTAAAGAAATTTTTAATTAGTTTATGGATTATCATGATTATAGTATGCACAACATTTAGTTATGCTACTAATGTTAAAGTAACAAATGAGAACTTAAATGCAGCTTTTCAAAAATATGTGTCATCAGATGCTAATACGATGGGATATGAAATATCAGTAGCAGATAATATTATTAATATTAATGTTAATAATGAGGAATATAAATTAAATTATGATTTAACGGATAAACCGACTTTTTCGATGACTATTCCAATTGAAAAAGGAATGGAATACCAAGAATTTAAAAATCAAACTAGTAATTTGATTTTACCTATGCTTGGTTATATAGCAGTAACCGATATTCAAGGAGTAGAGCTAGAAGATGCTAGCGAATATTTTTTGATGACCTATCTAAATAATGCTTTAAAGGGAGATGTAACAAGTAAAAATTCTTATATTATTATTGATGATGTTAATTTAGAAGATGGTGTTACAATTGATAAAACTGAAAGCAGTGATCAAATTATCTATGTTTCTGAATTTGGAGAAAGAGTAATGGAATATGTAAATGCTACTTATAAAGATAAACAAATAATTAGAGATGCCTCAGATGAAGAAATTAATTCTTACGAATATACAGTTGAGAGAAAAGAAGTAACAGATACATCTTGTGAAATTGTAGCAACACTAAGTGTAAATCTTGATGCGGACTTTTCGAAACTAAATGGATATAGTGATCAAGAAAAGGACGATACTCCTGCTAAAAAAGATGATAACACTATTGTTCAAGACAATAAAATGAATAACGGTAATGTAAATAATGATAAAACTACTTCAAAAACTGTTTTACCCAAAGCAGGTATGAATAATATTGTTTGTATGATATTATTTTTCAGTGTGGTTTTAGTAGTTGTATTTATTGTTAAATTAAAAAAATATAAAGATGTATAACATTTTTTAATGGAAAGAAGGAATACCATGAAAATATTAGCTATAGGAGACTTAATTGGAAATGCTGGTATCAAAGAATTAAAAAAGCAACTAGCAGACATAAAGAAAAAAGAAGAAATAGATTTTGTTATTGTAAATGGAGAAAATTCAGCAGAGGGAATGGGTTTAACAGAAGCAAATTTTAAAGATATCCTAGCAATGAACATTGATGTTATTACCATGGGAAACCATACTTGGGGAAAAAAAGACATTTTTAAATTTATAGACCATCCAAAATTAATCCGTCCAGCCAATTATCCTAAAGGAGTAGTAGGAAAAGGATATAACATTTATACCTGTCAAAATAAAAAAATAGCAGTGATTAATTTAATAGGAAGAGTAGATATAAATGTACTTTCTGAAAACCCATTTATTACTGTCAAAGAAATTGTTGAAAAAATCAAAAATAAAGTAGATATGATTTTTGTGGATTTTCATGCAGAAGCAACTGCAGAAAAAATTGCAATGGGTTACTTCTTAGATGGAAAAGTTACAGCTGTGTATGGAACCCATACACATGTACAAACAGCAGATGAAAAAATTCTGCCAAACGGAACAGGCTATATAACAGATATTGGAATGACAGGACCAAAACATTCTGTTATTGGAATGGACATAGCAGCATCTTTAAAGAGATTTGAGACCACTTTACCAGAGAGATATCGAATAGCAACTGGTGAATGTATATTAAATGGTGTGGTATTTGAAGTAGACGAAATAAATAATAAGGTAAAAAGTATAAAAAGATTGTACCAATAAATTAACCGTCGAACAAAGTCGAAAAGAAGAGAATATTGCGATGAAATCTCCTAAAAATTTCCAAAAAACACTTTACAAACATTTCCAGATAATGTAAAATAACAATCGTAAAAGTTGCAACAAAAAAATAAAAATTATAGGAGGCAAAAGAAAAATGGAAGTTTTAAAAATTTCATCCAAATCAAACCCTAATTCAGTAGCAGGAGCGATAGCTGGATTAGTAAAAGAATCAAATAAAGCAGAAATGCAAGCAATTGGAGCAGGAGCATTAAATCAGGCAGTAAAAGCAGTGGCAATCGCAAGAGGCTTTGTTGCACCAGCAGGAGTAGACTTAGTATGCATACCAGCATTTGCAGAAGTGGAAGTGGAAGGAGAAGACAGAACTGGTATCAAACTAATTGTAGAATCAAGAGTTTAAAAATAAGGAGTAATAGGGACGTTTCCTCTTGCTCCTTTTTGTTTTTGAGAAATCTATTGTCTCTTAAAAAAATACAATAAATTACTTGAAAAATCATTTAATTTAGGGTATGATAGCAAAAGAATAGAGGTGGAGTATGAAATCAAATTGGATAAAATATGTTTTTATTGTTTTTATTATAGGAATTGTTCTATTTTCTATTTTTAAGATTAGACAGGATGAAGAAGAAAAAAAACAAGAGTTGGAATATGCCAATAATCAACAACAAAAAAATACAGAGTTAACATTAGGAATAGCACGGGCTAGATACGATTAATCCAATTCTTAGTCAAAATAAAAATGTACAAGATATTACAAAATTGATTTATGAACCATTGGTTACAATAACGGCAGATTATAAGGCTGAGCCTTGTTTAGCTAAAGAATGGGCAAAGCAAAGTGATAATTCTTATTTAATTAAATTAAGAGAAAATGTAAAATGGACTGAAGGACAGAGGTTTACAGCAGAAGATGTTAGATTTACCATTGACCGATTAAAAGAAATATCTTCTATTTATTCTTATAATGTGCAACATGTAACAAGCATTGACATTATAGATGATTATACTGTGAAAATTAATTTAGATGGAGAAATTCCTTTTTATGAATACCAATTAACATTTCCAATTTTATCAAAAGACTATTATGAAAATGAAGATTTTGTAAATACTTCTAAAAACAGTTCACCAGTTGGAACAGGAAGATATAAGATAGAAGACGTACAACCATCTTATCTTACACTAGAGAAAAATGAGAGCTGGTGGAATAAAGAAAAAACATTGACAATTGAAAAAATAACAGTTAATCTATATTCTTCTATTGGAGAACTATATAACAGCTTTAAAATTGGGAATATTGATTTAATTGCAACAACAAATGATAATCTACAAGAATATATTGGCACAATAGGATATAGTTCCAAAGAATTAAAAGGAAGGGAACATACCTTTTTAGCATTAAATATGCAAAATAATTTCTTAGCTAGACAAGAAGTAAGAAAAGCAATATCTTATTCTATTGATAAAGAAAATATTGTTTCAAGCATATTTAACAATAAATGTTTTACAAGCAGCTTTCCTTTAGACTATGGAAACTGGTTATCACAAGGGCAAGATGCAAGTAGTGGCTATAATTTAGAACAAGCAAAGCAAATTTTAGTTGATAATGGATGGACTTATCGTTCTGGAAGTTGGCAAAAGACAGAAAATTATAAAACGCAAAAATTAGGCTTAAACTTGTTGGTAAGAGCAAGTGATAGTTCAAAAATTGCGGTAGCTGAAAATATAAAACAACAATTAGCTAATCAAGGAATTGGTATCAATATAGTACAAGCAACAGATGAACAATACAACAATAATATCAACACGAAGAACTATGATATTGCGTTGTGTAGTATGACACTTTCACCATCACCTAATATAGACACTTATTTAGGAAATGGAAATATAGCAGGCTATAATAATGAAGAAGTAACCAATATAATGAATGAAGCAAAAAATACAACGGATGAAAATATTTTGAAAGAAAAATATGCAAGATTAGCAGAGATTTATAAAACAGACATACCTTATATCAGTTTATACAATAATAAATATATAGTAGCTTATAATTCTGGATTAGTAGGAGAAATTACGCCTAACTGGTTTTATCAATTCTATGGAATAGAAGAATGGTATAAATAAAATAAAAAAATATAAAAAAAGTATTGACAAAACATATTTTTGGTATATAATAAGACTATCAAACAAAAGTTCAAAAATGAGGAGGAAAAATAAATGGGAGAAAATACGGAAAAGAAAAAAGCATTAGAGATGGCGATGAGCCAAATAGAAAAACAATTTGGAAAAGGGTCAGTTATGAAACTGGGTGAATTCAAAGCAATGGAAATAGAAGCGATACCAACAGGAGCACTAAGTCTTGACATTGCCTTAGGAATTGGTGGTGTTCCAAGAGGTAGAATTATAGAAGTTTATGGACCAGAATCTTCTGGTAAAACAACATTAGCATTACATATTGTAGCAGAAGCACAAAAAATGGGAGGAGAAGCAGCATTTATTGATGCAGAACATGCTTTAGACCCAGTATATGCTAAAAAGTTAGGAGTAGATATTGACAATCTAATCGTATCACAACCAGATACAGGAGAGCAAGCATTAGAAATTACAGAAAGCTTAGTAAGAAGTGGCGCATTGGACGTTATCGTTGTTGACTCTGTTGCTGCTTTGGTTCCAAAAGCAGAAATTGATGGTGATATGGGAGACTCTCATATGGGACTTCAAGCAAGATTAATGTCACAAGCTTTAAGAAAATTAGCAGGAGCATTAAATAAAACTAAAACAGTATTAATCTTTATTAACCAATTAAGAGAAAAAATAGGAGTTATGTTCGGAAATCCAGAAACAACAACAGGAGGTAGAGCTTTAAAATTCTATGCATCTGTAAGAATGGATATTAGAAAAATAGAAAACATCAAACAAGATGGAGAATTTAAAGGAAATCGTGTACGTGTAAAAGTAATCAAAAACAAAGTAGCACCACCATTTAGAGAAGCAGAATTTGATGTGGTTTATGGAGAAGGAATTTCAAAAGTTGGTAATGTTTTAGATATGGCAGTTAATTTAGATATTGTAGAAAAGGCTGGTTCTTGGTTTAGCTATAATGGAGATAGAATTGGACAAGGTAGAGAAAATGTTAAAAAATATCTAAAAGAAAACCCAAAAATGTTAGAAGAAATAGAAGCAAAAGTAAGAGACAATTTTGCGAAAGCATTTGAACAAAGTTTGGGCGAAGAATTACCAAATAATGACGATGATGAAGACGAAGAATAGAATATAAAAAAGGCGAGAATAAACTTCTTGCCTTTTTTTATAATTTGTAGTAAAATGAGGAACAGGAAAGGAAAAACGAATGTATACCATAGAAGAATTTGATAAAGCAAAAACAAAAATACTAAAATACATATTATATAAAAAAAGGACAGAGCAAGAAATACGAAGAAAATTTTCAAGTACAATAGAAGACAACATGTTAGAAGATATCATCGAATATTTAAAAGAAGCAAAATACATCAATGATAACGAATTCATAGAAAGAACCATTCATAATTTTATGACATTAAAAAATATGTCCATAAAAGAAATTCAATATAAATTATTAAGTAAAGGACTAAGTAAAAGTCAAATAGAAGACTATATTAGTGAAAAACGAGAAGAATTAGAAGAATATGAGACGAAATCAGCACAAAATATATTTTATAAAAAAGCAACAACAATGGAACAAGACGAAACAAAGCAATACTTATTAAAAAAAGGTTATAAAATAGAAAATATAAACAAAGCAATGGAAGAATAAGGTGAAATCTAGACCTGTCCCAAAATGCGACAAAGTGTCCACTTTTGTGCCTGTCCCAGAACACGACATTGCGAAAGAAGGAGAAAAAATGGCAATACTAACATTAGAAACCAAAAAATATGCAATTAAAATAGATAATTTTGAAGGACCACTAGATTTACTATGTCATTTAATTGACAAAAACAAAATGAATATTTATGATATTAACTTAAGTGAGATTACAGACCAATATATTGAATATCTAAAAGAACAAGAAAAGCTAAATTTAGAAATCGCAAGTGAATTTCTAGTGATGGCATCTACTTTACTATATTTGAAATCTAAAAATTTGTTACCAAAGCAGGAGGAAGAAGAAGAAGAATTAACAGAGGAAGAGTTAATTCGTAGAATTATTGAATATAAAAAGTTTAAAGAAATTAGTAAAGTATTTAAAAGCAATTATCTTGATTTTTCAAGAAGATATTTTAAAGGTCAAGAAGAGATTGCTTTGCCAAAACAAAAGTTAGAAAAGGAATATGAAAAAACATTTATACCAGAAATTTATAAAAACTTAATAGAAAGAAATAGTGTAAAACTAAATCAAAATGCTAAAAATATTGAGAAGATAGCTATTACTGACAATTATACAGTAGCTAGTAAAGTAAAAGAGATGTTTAAGGTTTTGATAAAACAAAAAAGATTTGTTTTTAATAAACTATTTTCCTTAAAACAACATAACAGACAAGAAGTTGTTACTGCTTTTTCAGGATTATTAGAATTATCTAGAAGAAGTAAAGTTGAAACATCACAAGAAGAGCTATTTGGCGATATTACAGTAGAAAAATCTAAAAAAGTAAGTTAATAAGTTTAAAAATGAAAAAAATGGAAAAACTAATAAAAAGCTTCAAAGGAGGCGAAAAAATTGGTTTTTCTTTTTTTATTATTAATTGTAATTTTAATAGGAATTATTTTATTCTTTTCGGCTATAAGAATAGAAATTGTTAATTTTAGATTTACTTCTCAAACACAAAGACATATCAACAAAGATTATGAAATTATTATCAAATTATGTTTGTTAGGTGTAATACCTATTTTGAAGATAAAGTTAACTAAAATAAAACTAGAAAAGATTAAACTAAAAGAAAAGATAGAAAAAATTAATTTTACAGAATTGGAAAGAAAAATTCCTCTTAATAAAGAAACATTTCAGACTATCAAGAAATTAGATGTTTTGATTAAAAAGATTAATTTATATATAGATATTGGTACAGAAAATGCTGTGTTAACATCTATGATTGTTCCTGCTATAAGTACAATTATTGCTATTATTCTTCATAGGAAGATTAAGAAATTTGAAAACCAAACTTTTATTATGAATCCAGTTTATCAAAATCAAAATTTGGTAAATTTATCTGTTTCAGGTATATTTGAGGTAAAAATGAGACATATTATAAATATTATTTATATTTTAAATAGAAAAGAAGGAGTGAAAGAATATGAGCGAACATCCAATAGAAGGCCTTATGATTACAGCTATGAATAGTATTCAAGATATGGTAGATGTGAATACCATTATAGGAGAACCAATTGAAACTTCAAACAATATTGTGATAATTCCGATATCTAAAGTGTCATTTGGATTTGCAGCAGGTGGAAGTGAATTTAAAGGAGAGACAATAGACGAATATACCAAAAAGGATAAAGAGGAAGCAATCCAATATCGTTTACCATTTGGTGGAGGTAGTGGAGCAGGAGTAACTATTAACCCAATTGCCTTTTTAGTAATTCAATCTAATAATGTCAAATTAATGCCTGTTAATCATACTTCATCTTTAGACAAGTTATTAGATTATGTACCAGATTTAATTGAAAAAACTAATACTATGATGAACCGCTGTATGCAAAATCGAAAAGAGGAAACACAAAAAATATTAAAAGAGATGCAAAAAAAGCATGATAAAAATATGAAAAAAGAAGAGGAAGATAAGAAAGCAATTGAAGAGAAAATTGAACAAGAGGTAGAGAAGGTTAAGAAAACAAAGAAACCAAAAAAGGAAGAAGTTACGTATGAATTTGAATATGATGAAACAATGGAAGATGAATAGGAAAGAATACTTTTCTATTCTTTTTTTATTTGAGATGGTCAAATTGGGACAGGCATAACATGACCATTATTATGTAAAAAAAGTAACAGTAAAAACAGGATGAGATATTGAAAAACTCACGTATCAAAAATATAATAACTTAAAAGATACAAAAGAAATAGGAGGAAAAAATGGTAAGAAACAAAGGAATTACGCTAATTGCACTAGTAATTACAATTATTATTTTATTAATTTTGGCAGGAGTGAGCATAGAGACTTTAACAGGAGAAAATGGCTTATTAACCAAAGCTAATACAGCAAAAACTGAAAATATAAAGAAATCAGCAGAAGAAAAAGTAAAAATAGCAGTGGCTGGAAGTTTTGGAACCAATGGAGGGATTGACTTAAACGATTTAAATACAAATTTAAGACAAGTAGAAGGATTAACAGATATCCTTTATAACGATACTTCTATTTTTGAAAACAATAAAATAGAAAAATTACCAATTGATGTAGTAGTAGATGGTTATATAGTTGAGATTGATGAAAAGGGAAAAGTAATATTAAAAGCAATAAAGCCAATTGTAAATTATAGTTTAAGTACAGAAGAACCGGTAGAAGAAGGAACAAAAGTAACAGTAACCATAACAGCAAGTATAATTGGAGGAGAGAGGATAACAAAAATAATTTATGGGGAAACGGTTGTAACAAACCAATCTACAATGACTTTTGATGTAACAAAAAATGGATATTATAAAGTAACGGTGGAAGCAAGCAATGAAGAAACAGCAGAATGCATTATAAAAGTAACGAACATTGGAAATGGAGAGATTTTTTCTGATATTTATGTAGAAACAAAGACTTTTACGGATGAAAAGGGAAGAACAGCAAGAATACCAGAAGGATTTGCAGTAGGAGTGTCAAATACAATTAATAAAATAGAAAATGGACTAGTAATAACAGATCAAATTGATGAATTTCATAGAAGCACAGGAAATGAATTTGTGTGGGTGCCAGTAGATGATAAAACAGATTTTATAAGAGTAGAAGGATATCGAAATGGAAGTAAACAATCTTATTTATCTAATTGTTCAGAGCCATATAAAAGTGGAAGTCAAGAAGAAAAAAATTTATATACAGCAATGTATAATAGTGTAACAAATCCAAATAACAAAGGATTTTATTGCCGGCCGATATGAAGCTGGGAAAGAAAATAATAAAGTAGTAGTTAAAAAGAATAAATCGGTTTATACTAATGTTAAATGGTGTAATGCTAGTGCACCTGGTATGACAACGCTTACAGGGGGAGCAGTACAATATGCCAAGGAATTTATAGATGATAAACTATATAAAGAAAAAGTAACAAGTACATTAATATATGGAGTTCAGTGGGATACTACTTTGAAATTCTTTAACGATGAAGCATATTTAAAAAATAGCACAGAAAAAGGACATTATAGTACAAGAATTTTAACAAAAACAGGTTCGAATGAGAATTATAAAATAAAAAATATTTATGATATGGCAGGAAATGCATGGGAATGGACAATGGAAGCATACGAGAATAATACGAGAGTGATAAGAGGGGGAATTGTTACAGATCGAGATGGTAGCTACGATTCAGCTTCTAGTAGATGTCATAATGGACCTATCTATACTAATAGTGAAGATGGTTTCCGTATAGCTTTATATTTGCAAATTTGAGTTCTTGTTTTTCTAAAAAACAAATGATATAATGAGCCAAAAGAACCAAGGAGGCTCAAGTGATACGATTAGTAGCAAGTGATATCGATGGAACCATCGTAGGAGAAAATAATAAAATAACAGTACAAAATCGAAAAGCAATACAAGACATGAAAAAGTCCAACATTGACTTCACCATATGTACAGGAAAGCCATATGCAATGGTAAAAAATTTTTGTCAAGACTTGCAAGCCAACTATGGCATTTTTGGAAATGGAAATCAAATTGTTGACCTAAAAAATGGAAAAGAAATTTTTAGAAAAACATTATCACAAGAAGAAATTAAGACATGTCTTTCTTTTGCTAAGAAAGAAAACTTGCATATTCATTTGTACACAGAAAATGAAGTTATCACACCAGAATTACTTTATATGGATTTAAGAAATTTTATCTTAAAAGACACTATTTTTCCAAATGATTTAAACTTTAAGATTGTTTCAAACTTGGAGGAATATATAGAAAAAGAACAACCAATAGTATTTAAGCTAATTATTTCAAGTCCTTCTAATTTAGCTAAACTGCAAGATAAATTAAATGAAAAATTAGATGTAACCATTTATCGAGTGAAAAAATCAAAACAATATAAAGATAGAATAATCAATAAAGAGTATGAATATTTAGATATTACACCTAGTAAAACTAATAAAAGTGAAGCGTTAAGGACATTATCTAATTATTTAGAACTTTCTTCTTCAGAAGTAATGGCAATAGGAGATAATCTAAATGATATTGATATGCTTCAAAATTCAGGAATTGGTGTGGCTGTTGCCAATGCCTACGAAGAAGTAAAAAAAGTTGCTACTTATACAACTGCTAAAACAGTAGAAGAGAGCCGGTTTTGCAGAAGCTGTATATAAATATATTTCATTTTAAATTAACAAATCCTCAATCATTTTAAACTTGATTGGGGATTTGTTAGCTATTATTTTTAGGTTCGTAGTAAATCAATCCATGAGCAGATAACCTTTTTTGACATGGTAAATAAATTTAATTTTTCTACTTCATTTTTAGCTATAATGTCTACAGTAGATAAGGTATTTCCATCTAAAGTAAAAGAAACTTCACCTAATTTTTGCCCAGCAGCTATAGGGGCTGAAATAGTATCTTCTAATAATAAATTCTGTTCTATATTTTTATCTTTTCCTTTTTCTATTAAAGTACCAGCTGTTTCCGATAAGATGGCATCTACAGAAGAATGAACACCTTTTGTAACATGAATTGATTTTACGATTTCTTCTTTCTTTCCAAATTGCCTAAAAGAAAAAGTGTTAAAGCCATAATCTAATAGCTTTTGTGCTTCAGCAAAACGAACTTTAGTAGAAGGAGCCTTCATAATAACAGCAATTAAAGATAAATCGTCACGTGTTGCACTGGCTGACAGATTATAAAGAGCTAATCCTGTAGAACCAGTTTTTAGACCAGTTGCACCTTTGTAGCTTCGAACTAATTTGTTAGTATTGGTAAGTTGTGATTTTCCATCACGTAAACTGTCTGTCCAAATGGTTGTATATTTTGTTACTTGAGGATGATGAGCTAGTAATTCTCTTGACATTAAAGCAATATCGTAACTAGAAGTAACATGACCATCTTCATCTAAGCCATGGCAATTTTTAAAAGTTGTATCATTCATACCTAACTCTTTGGCTTTGTCATTCATCATCTGTACAAATCCCTCTTCTGAACCACCAAGATACTCGGCCATAGCTACAACACAGTCGTTGGCAGAAGCGACACAAATAGCTTTTAACATTTCATCAACACTTAAAGTTTCTCTTGGGTCTAGCCAAATTTGGGAACCACCCATAGAAGCAGCCGTTTCGCTACAAGGAATGGTATCACTTAAAGAAAGTCTTCCTTCATCAATAGCTTCCATAATAAGTAAAATACTCATAACCTTAGTAACAGAAGCAGGTCGCAATTGTTCATGACAATTATGTTCAAATAAAACTTGACCAGTAGACTGTTCAATTAAGATAGCAGAAGCGGACTCTAAATTAAGACTATTGTCATTCGAATTACTGGAATTGGTAAGAACAGCATCTGTGTTAAAACTTCTATTATTTTGTATATTATTTTCTGTAACATTAGAATTAACGGGGGTAGTGTCACTAGACCATACATAAGTAGTTTCTTCTGCAAAACAAGGAAGAGAAAAAGAAACAATAAGAATAAATATAAGAAAAATGGAAATTGATAATTTTAATTTAGGCATAAAAAATCCCTCCTATTGATTAATAACATCTTATTCTATCAAAAGAAGAGATATGACAAATGAGACATTCAAGACCTGTCCCCACCGTCTCATTTTATAGAGAGAAGTGTTGTTGTGACTGTTTTTCCATCAGTAGAGGCTAGTATTTTTACATCACTTCCAGAATCGTTTCTAAATTTTAAGTCATAACTACCGTAGGCAACAGCTGCGTCTTTTCCTTTGGCAATATAAGGTACATAGTTACTATGAGCATGTCTTTCAGTAATTACTAGACTAGGTACTGCTAAAAGGGTGTTATATAATGTAGTACTAATTTGACAGTTTCCGTCCGCCTAATCCTTTTTTCTTATTGCCTTCTTTATCGAAAATGTCGGCTTTTTGATAACCTTTACTACTAGAGGCTTGTCCCACTGTGTTACAGAAAGAGAAAGTGGCTCCATTTTTTACAATGGTTCCATTTAACGTGTTACAAGTGATAGAGATATTGTTTTGACGTGCGGAGTCACTAGAATAAATTTTAGTTGTAAAAGTAGCAATTTGTTCTTCAACAGGGGGAGCTGGTTCCGTAATGCCTTGTTTTACTTCAGTTGTTGAAGAAGAGTTTTGATTTGCTTCTTGTTGTTCTTTTTCAGAAGCAGAGTTAGTAGTATTAGTACTACTATTAGCAGAGGTTCGATTTGCCTCATAATTATTTTCGTCATTGGATGGTGTAGAAGATACGTTTCTAAAATAAAAAAACACACCAATTCCAATTAAAACAGCTATTAGAATAGCAAATATTATCCAATTTTTTTTCTTCATTTTAAAATCACCAAAGATAGTGTAACCAAAAATATACGAAATTATTGACAATTTTTAAAAATAAAAGTATAATTAATATGTATTATTTTTGGAAGGGAAGAAACATTATGCTAAAAAATAATTGGAAAAGAATTGGAATGTTAATTTTGATTGTTGCTTGCGTTTTTAATGTTATGGGAAAACTAATTAATAAGTTATCTTTAAACAAGGAAATGCTTTATTCAGCAGAATATATGTATGAAGAACAACAAAATGAACAAAATCGAAAATAATACTTGAAAAATTTGAAAAAATATGTTATGATAAAACACAGTCAAATTATTTTTAACATAAGAAAGAGGTGAACTGAAAATGAAAGAAGGAATACATCCAAATTATAACCAAACAACAATCACATGTGCATGTGGAAATGTTTTAGAAGTTGGATCAACAAAAAAAGATTTAAAAGTAGACGTATGTTCAAAATGTCATCCATACTGGACTGGTAACTTAAGACAAGAAACAGTTGGTGGTAGAGCAGACAAATTTAAGAAAAAATACGGTCTTGCATAAGAAAAAAATAGGGGCTTGGAAAAATAGTATGATAAAAACTGTTTTTCCAAGCTTTGTTAATTATCTTATTTTTCTATTTTTTGAATATCTTCATCTGTAATATAATCATAAATATCTAATTTAACTTTTTTATTGGTTAAAGGTAAAAATATAACTCCCTTAGGTGTTAATGATAAAGGATAATTAAAAGATTGAATGTATAATTCGATATTTCCATTATCATTTGCATCATAGCCATAACCAATTTCTATAAAATTATGTTGGTCATCTTTAGTAAAAAGTACAACATAAGGTCTAAATTCGTTATTACTATCAAAAATTTCATAAGTAGCTAGGTATAGATTTTTTAATTCCATACCTTCTAGTTTAACATTTTTTATATATTTAATATCCAAAAGATGCAATCTTCTACTATCTTCATGCATATAGTTATAATCTTCTAATTGATTGACAGGAATACGATTGAAATTGTTTGTAAAATATAAATTAACCGTATTTCCTAAATCATAATCAATATAACTTCTCATATCTAATTTAGCCCATAAAGTGATTAAATCCTCATTATATCTTTTCTTTTCGTTACTATCTAAAAGTTTCAACACATAAAGATTTTCAAAGTAATCATAATCAACAGAGGTAGCAAAACGGCCTTTTTTATATAATTGGGTATAGTCATATTGGTAAGTTCTTTTAGTATTTTTTGTTTTTAATAAAGAATCGAATTTTCCCATAAATTCCTCCTTCGAATATATTTAGTATGGTATTATTATATCATGATATTCAAAAACTGCAATACTATTTTGACATAAAAAAACCGGCACACGAATGTGCGCCGGTGCCTAATAGTGAAACCTCAATCGGGGAATATTGGTTTCAAGGAGATTTAGCTATTTTTGTTTGGAAAAAATAGCTAAGCAGTTAAATTAGTCAAATCCAACTGGATACCGCGAAAAGTTCCGCATATTTTTTCCTCCTTTTGTTTTACCAAGGTTTCATTGCAACATGTGAAAGGTCTTGACCTTAAACATATCCTTATTATACCAAATATGTTAACATAAGTCAAATAAATAACGAAAAAAATAAAACTTAGGCAAAAATAACTTGAAAAATAGCGGATTTTGTAATAAAATAGGACAAGATTTAAGAGAAGAAAAAAGGAGAAGAAAATAAATTATGACAGAAATTGAAGAACAAATACAATATATAGAAAAAGTAAAAGAAATCAATCAAAATAAAACACTGAAATATAACATTCTTACCATGGGATGTCAACTAAATGAAAATGACTCAGAAAAACTATGTGGCATGTTAGAACAAATGGGATATGAAAGAACCGAAGACCAAAAGCAAGCAGATTTAGCACTATTTAATACATGCTGTGTCAGGGAAAATGCAGAAGACAAGTTGTTTGGTAAGCTAGGAGAACTAAAAAGGTTAAAAGAAGAAAAAGGAATTATAATTGCTATTGGTGGCTGTATGATGCAAGAAAAGCACATTACTGACAAAATCAAAGAAAGTTATCCTTTTGTAGATATCTTATTTGGAACTCATACTTTACACAAATTTCCAGAAAATCTATACAAAGCATTAGATAAGAAGAAAAAATTAGAAGATATTATCGATATTGATGGAAAAATTTATGAGGGATTACCAATCAAAAGAGACAGCAAAATTAAAGCGTCTGTTACCATTATGAATGGATGTAATAATTTTTGTAGTTATTGTATCGTCCCTTATGTACGTGGTAGAGAAAGAAGTAGACAACCAAGAGACATCATTAACGAAGTAAAAGAATTAGCAAAACAAGGGTATCAGGAAATCACTTTATTAGGTCAAAATGTTAATTCTTATTTAAGAGTAGAAAGAGAAAAAGGAATTGCTTTTGAAGAATATGAAGGGGTTCATTCTTTTGCAACTTTATTAAAAGCAATAAACAAAATAGAAGGAATTGAAAGAATTCGTTTTGTATCACCACATCCAAAAGACTTTACAGATGATGTGATTGAAGCGATAGCAAGTTGTGATAAAGTATGTAAATTGGTACATTTACCATTGCAATCTGGGAATACCAAAGTCTTAAAAGAAATGAACCGTAAATATACCAAAGAGCAATATTTAGCTTTAGTAGAAAAAATGAAAGCAAACATACCAGATTTAACGTTATCTACAGATATTATTGTCGGTTTCCCAGGGGAAACGGATGAAGAGTTTGAAGATACGTTAGATGTAGTAAGCAAAGTGAAATTTGAACAAGTGTATATGTTTATCTACTCTAGAAGAGTAGGAACTCCAGGCGATAGAATGGAAAATCAAGTTCCAGAAGAGCAAAAACATAAAAGATTTGATAAATTAAAAGCATTAGTAGAAAGTCAAATTCAAGAAAATAATCAAAAATATATAGGAAGCATACAAAAAGTTTTAGTAGAAGGTGAAAGTAAAAATAACAAAGACTTATTAACTGGAAGAACTGACAGCAATAAAGTTGTTATTTTTGAAGGAGATAAAGATTTAATAGGAAGAGTAATCAATTTAAAAATCGTATCAGAACATATGTGGTATTTGAAAGGAGAAAGATAATATGAGTACAGAAAGCCATAAAAAATTTTGTCAGAAATTAGGGAATACAGCTTATCAGTTGAAAGAAGAAACGATAGAGACACAAAATGAATTTTTTAAAACAAAGCTAGGTGTTTCACGCGAAGAAATTGCTAATATGGATATGGATGAGTATTATAAATTAATAGAGAGCAAAACGGGGCGAAAAATGGGTTATCAAAAGGAAATTAGAATGGATGGATGCAAACCAATTACCTTAAAAGAAAAAGAAGAAAGAATAGGAGAAAGATAGATATGGCAGAAAACACACAATATTCACCAATGATGCAAAAATATTTAGAAACCAAAGAAGAATACAAAGACTGTATCTTATTCTATCGATTAGGGGATTTCTATGAAATGTTCTTTGATGATGCCATTTTGGTAGCAAGAGAATTAGAAATAACCCTAACAGGAAAAGACTGTGGACAAGCTGAAAGAGCACCAATGGCAGGAGTGCCACATCATGCAGCAGAAATGTATATTGCCAAATTAGTTAACAAAGGATATAAAGTAGCCATTTGTGAACAATTAGAAAATCCAAAAGATGCAAAAGGAATTGTAAAAAGAGGTGTAATTCGTGTTGTTACACCAGGGACAGTAGTAGAAAGCAACATGCTAGAAGAGAGAAAAAATAACTACATCATGTCAATTTTTAAAACAGGTATTTACTTTGGTATCAGTGTTTGTGATATATCAACAGGAGAATTCTATTCTGCAGAAATTAAAGATAACCACAACTTTCCAATGTTGTTAGATGAAATAGCAAGATATACACCATCTGAATTAGTGGTTAATTCTATGATGGCAGATTGCAGTGAAGAAATGAGCAAAATTAAAGAGAGATTTGAAAATGTGTATGTTACTAGATTTAATGACAAATTTTTTGAGCCAGAAGTAGAAAATTTAGATTTGAGGTTTTGTATTGTAGATAATAATGGAAAAACGATAGAAAACTTAAAAGAAAGAACGCTAGCAATTAGTTCCATTCATGCTCTAATAGAATATATGGAACAAACCCAAAAAACGACATTAGACCATATCAATAAAATTGTTATATATCAATTATCTAGATATATGGCATTAGATATCAATGCAAGAAGAAATCTAGAAATTACAGAAAAATTAAGAGATAAATCAAAAAAAGGAACCCTATTATGGGTATTAGATAAAACATCAACCTCAATGGGAGGAAGAGCTTTAAGAAGATGGCTAAATGATCCACTTGTTGATGTGTTAGAAATTAATCGAAGATTAAATGCTGTAAAAGAGTTAAAAGATGATGTCATGTTAAGAGGAGATATCGTAGATAGTCTAAAAAAAGTATATGACATAGAACGTCTAGCTGGTAAAATGGCATATGGAAATGCCAACGCTAGAGATATGGTAACTTTAAAAAATTCTTTATTAAAATTGCCAGAAGTAAAAAGATGTTTAACCAATTGTAAAACAGATTTGTTAACAGATTTAGCGGAAAATTTAGATGAATTACAAGATATTTATGAATTAATTGATGGTGCCATTATAGATGATCCACCAATGACAATTAAAGATGGAGGCATTATTAAATTAGGATATGATGAGGAAATTGATACCCTAAAAACAGCACAAACCGAAGGAAAAAATTGGCTAGTTCAATTAGAATTAGAAGAAAGAGAAAAAACAGGAATTAAGAATTTAAAAATAGGGTTTAACAAAGTATTTGGTTATTTTATTGAAGTAACAAAATCTTATTTAAATCAAGTGCCAGACCGTTTTGTTAGAAAGCAAACATTAACCAATGCAGAAAGATACATCACAGAAGAGTTGAAAAATTTAGAAAATCAAATTTTAGGAGCAGAAGAAAAGGTAGTAAACTTAGAATATAATGCTTTTGTCCAAATAAGAGATGAAATTGCTAAAAATGTAAAAAGATTACAAAAAACAAGTGAAGTTGTATCAAGCTTAGATGTTTTAACCTCTTTTGCAGAAGTAGCAGAAGACATGAATTACTGTATGCCAGAAGTTAATTCATCTGGTGTGATTGATATCAAAAACGGAAGACATCCTGTCATAGAAAAAATATTAGGAGCAGGAAGTTTTGTTGAAAATGATACCTATTTAGATAAGCAAGAAAATCGATTATCTATTATTACAGGACCAAACATGGCAGGTAAATCTACCTATATGAGACAAGTAGCTTTAATTACATTAATGGCGCAAGTAGGAAGTTTTGTACCAGCTGAATTTGCTAAAATTGGAGTAGTAGATAAAATCTTTACCAGAGTAGGAGCTTCTGACGATTTAAGTATGGGGCAAAGTACCTTTATGGTAGAAATGATGGAAGTAGCTACCATCTTAAAAGAAGCAACTGCTAACAGTTTAGTTATATTAGACGAAATTGGAAGAGGAACCTCAACTTATGATGGATTATCCATTGCCTGGGCAGTAGCAGAATTTATTAGCGACAAAGAAAAATGTGGAGCTAAGACACTATTTGCCACCCATTACCATGAACTAACAGAACTAGAAGACAAGCTAGAAGGAATTAAAAACTATTCTATTGCGGTAAAAGAAAAAGGAGAAGACATCATCTTCTTAAGAAAAATCATAAGAGGTGGAACAGACGAAAGTTATGGTATCCATGTAGCTCGTCTAGCAGGTGTACCAAAAGTCGTAACAAAAAAAGCAGACGAAATATTACGTACGTTAGAAAGAAAAAATATCTTAACTGGAAAAAAACAAGAAAAACAAGACAAAAAACAAGTCGAAGGTCAATTTGATTTATACAATTATAAATTAGCCGAAATTGCTCACGAAGTAGACAAAATTAATTTAAACGAATTGACACCAATCGATGCCTTAAATACTTTAGTAAGAATCAAAGAAAAAATGAAATGAGACAGTTGGGGACAGGTCTTTTCTGTCTCATTTGAGACAAAAAAGACCTGTCCCCAACTGTCTCAAAAGGAGAAATGTGAAATGTCAAAGAATAAGAAAATAATTTTAGCAGCGTTATTGCTTGCTATGTCAATTGTATTAGCAAGATTTTTGTCTATCAAGACACCAATTGTAACCATTGGGTTTTCATTTGTGCCAACCATGTTATGTGCTATATGGTTAGGACCAAAATGGACAATATTGCTAAATGTACTTGCTGATTTAATCGGTGCTACTTTATTTCCATTTGGTTCCTATTTTATAGGATATACAATTACAACAGCTGTTGCAGGAGCAATTTATGGAGTACTATTATATAAAAAAGAAGAGGATAGTTATACGGATAAACAATTTATTATAAGAGTGATTTTAGCGTCTCTATTGGTTACTGTTATAGCCAATGTTGGTTTAAATACTTTATGGATTAGTATTACAACGGGAAAAGCTTTTATGGTATTGATTTCAGCTAGAATTGTAAAAGAATTGATTATGATACCAATTAAAATTGTAGTAATTGTATTTTTAGAAAAAGCATTAAGAAAACCATTTAATACTTATTTAAGGGAGCAAAATGATTAGAAATGATTAGAGTAGAACATATAACGTATCGTTATAAAAGAGAAAAAAATATTTTAAAAGATGTCAATTTGGAGATACAAGATGGTGAGACTATTGTAATTATGGGAAAAAATGGTTCTGGAAAGTCTACTTTAGGGAAGTTGATTTCTGGAATTATGAAACCAAAAGAGGGAAATATTCTAATCGATGATTTGGATATTTCTCAAAAGAAAAATAGAGAGAAAATAAGAAGTAAAATAGGAATTGTGTTTCAAAATCCAGAAAATCAAATTATATTCAACAGCATAGAAGATGAGGTATCTTTTGCTTTGAAAGATTTAGAGAAAGAAGAGGTTGAAAAACGCATTAAGGATTCGCTTCAAATAGTTGATATGGAGCATAAAAGAAAAGAAGATTTATATGAGTTATCACTAGGTCAAAAACAAAGAATTGTTATTGGTGAAGTCCTTGCCAAAAAGCCAAAATATCTTGTGTTTGATGAGCCTACTACCATGATTGATAGCAAAGGAAAAGAAAAAATATATCAAATTGTAGAAGACTTAAAAAAACAAGGTTATACCATTATTTATATTACGAATTTAGCAGAAGAAATGTTATTAGCAGATAGGATTATTTTATTAGAAGAAGGTCAAATGGTAGCAGAAATAAAAAAAGAAGAAATAATAGATAAATTAGAAGTTTTTGAGCAATATGATATCAAAATACCTCTTATATTACAAATTGTAAAAAGATTAAAACAAGAAGGAATTAAAATAGAATTTGCCAATTACACCATAGAAGAATTAGTGAAACAATTAAAGGAAATGATAGAAAATGAAAAATAGTGTTTTGTTTTTAAGTTTTATTTTATATGCTACTTTTATCTTTTTTATAAATAATTATGTTGGATTGCTTATTATATTTTTATTGAATGTGGTAGCAATGATGACCTTTAAAGTAAAAGTTATGGGAGCTATTGAAAGTATTGTTAAATTATTACCCTTTATTTTACTAACGGTAGTAATTAACTGTTTATTAGCCAATTATCAATATGCATTTATGGTTGCCATCAAATTAACTTTGGTATGTCAAATTACCTATATTTATGCTAAAACCACAACGGTTAAAGGAATTGCTAGTACAGTTAAAAATCTTTGTATCCCTTTAAGATTTATAAACGTAAATCCAGAAGATATTGAATTATTAGTTTGTATTGCTTTATCAATGTTGCCTATTTTTAAACAAGAATATAATCAGCTAAAAGATGCATGTTTAGCCAAAGGGATGGAGTTAAATATTAAAAATATGAAACTAATACTTACCAAATTATTGGTGTCTGTTATGAAAAGAGTTAATGAAATTGAGGCTTCTATGATTGAAAAAGGATACGAAGAAATATAAAAATGAGACAGTTGGGGACAGGTCTTTTCTGTCTCATTTTTTTAAATAAACTTTTTGCACATACAACTTGTTTGCAAAAGACTGAACCACGTTTCTTAGAATATACTGCTCTTGTGAAAGTCTACTATTTTTTACATAATTTTTTTCAGCAAAAACAATACGAATAGCTTTTTCTAATTCAGAACAAAAACGATTATAAGCTTGTTCAATTGGAGAAGTGGTAAGCCCTAAGCAAATCAATTTTTTAATATCACTAATACTATAAACTTCTTTTAAAATAAATATAACGAACAAAGAGGCTGTATGTTCTTTGTTGTATTTTTTGTTAACAGGAGGTTTAATAACGCCATGTTTCACATAGTTATTAATCATGGTTTTAGTAACCAATTTTTCTTCTTTTTCGTTATCATTTTTAATATATCCAGTTAAATATTGTTCTAATAGGGAAACAATTTGGTCAATATATAAATCGATAGTAGGTAGTTCATTCCATCTAGGAAGATGAAAATTTTCAATTTCTGTATCCATGTAAATCACCTCATAATACTAATGATAGCACCTTTTGAATGCTTAGTCAATAACTTGACAAGATATTTAATGTATGATAATCTGGTAATCGATACTAGATTAAGGGGTAAAAATTATGGAAAGAGAAAAATATTTTGAAGCCACAGAATTTGAAAACATAAAAGATTTAATAAAAGATGCTGTTAAAAAATACAATGAAAAAACTGCTTTTGTTATAAAACATAAGAATGAAAAAAAAGAAGTGACCTATGAAAACATAAGCTATACAAGATTATTAGAAGAAGTAAATGCTTTAGGAACTAAATTTTACGACTTAGGATATCAAAATAAAAGAGTAGCTATTGTAGGAAGAAACTGTTATGAATGGGTTATGACACACTTAGCCAATTTGTTAGGAGGAATTGTTAGTATTCCATTAGACAAAGAATTGCAAGTAGATGAACTAGAAAGTTGTATTATTCGAAGTAAAGCTGATGTAGTGGTATTTGATGAAAAATATAGAAAAAATATAGAAGAAATTAAGAATAGAGGAAACGCCAAAGCTGAAACTTATATTTGTATGTCAAAGCAAGAGGGATATGTATCAATTCCAGAATTAAAAGAACAAGGAAAAGAAATCTTGAAAACTGGAAACAAAGAGTATTTAGAAGCTAAAATAGACAACAATAAAATGAATATCTTATTATTTACTTCTGGGACAACATCAAAATCAAAAGCGGTTATGCTTTCTCAAAAAAATATAGCATCTAACGTATATAGCATGCAATTAGTAGAAGATATACGAACAGGAGATGTTAATATAGCGTTTCTACCATTCCATCACATCTTTGGTTCAACTTGTATGGTAGTTATGCTAGCTTTTGGAGTAACGACAGTATTTCCAGATGGGCTTCGCTATATAGCACAAAACTTAAAAGAATACAAAGTATCTGTATTTGTAGGAGTTCCTTTACTAGTGGAAGCTATTTATAAAAGAATTGAACAAGGAGTTGCTAAAAAAGGAAAGACAAAAGCAGTTGCATTTGCTAAAAAATTAAGCAATTTCTTATTAAAATTACATATTGATATAAGAAAAAAATTATTTAAAGAAATCTTAAATGAATTAGGAGGAAGCCTACGATTTGTTATATCAGGAGGCGCACCACTTGATAAAAAAGTATCACAAGGATTTAATGAATTAGGAATTAATGTTGTACAAGGATATGGACTAACAGAAACATCACCAGTTATTGCAGCAGAAAACGTCAAAAAAATGAAATATGGTTCAATTGGATTTCCAATGGAAAACGTGCAATTAGAACTATACAATCAAGATGACCAAGGAGTAGGTGAAATTAGGGTAAAAGGACCAAATGTAATGCTTGGTTATTATGAAAACGAAGAGGCAACCAATGCAGTTTTAAAAGACGGATGGTTCTATACTGGAGATTTAGCTTATTTTGATAAAGAAGGATACCTATTCTTGGCTGGTAGAAAAAAAGATATGATTGTTCTAAAAAATGGAAAGAAAGTCTTTCCAGATGAATTAGAAACCTTAATCAATCGAATGGATGAAGTAAGTGAATGTATCGTTTATGGTATGCCAGATCAAAAAGATAAAAATGATTTAAAACTTTCTGTAAAAATTGTATATGACAAAGAAGTAGTAAATGAAAAATACCCAAATGCAACTCAACAAGAGTTAGAAGATATCATTTGGCAAAAAATTAAGGAAATCAACAAAACATTTCCGCCATATAAATACATTAAAAATATGATTTTAACAGATAAAGAATTAATAAAAACAACAACTAAAAAAGTTAAAAGAAACGAAGAAATCAAAAATTTATTAGCAGAATGACGATTAATAGAAAAAAGCAAAATGGTCAAGTTGGGACAGGCACACTTTGACTATTTTGCTTTCTTTATTCAATTTCAGTTATTTTTAAATTAAATTTATCCTCAAAAACTTTTTTCTTAGCAATATATTCTTTGGTTTTAAATCCTTTTACATCAATTACTTCAGTAGAATTGTCTTTATGAAAAACAATAAAGTCAGCCTTATATTTTAACTTAGGTGCTAAAATAAAAGTAGGTTGCAAGCAAAAGCCATTAATTTCATTACCTTGCAAACGTAATTTTAATTCGCAATAATAATCTGCTTCTTTTTGGCTGTCAAAAGTATGACCATCAATAGAAACTTTATTGGCTCTGTATTTACTACTTCTTCGGTTTCCATTTGTGAAATTTTTATAATCATCAACTGTCCAATGTTCCATTTTTCGTATTCTCCTTGTCTAGTTTTGTACTATTATATAGAAAAAAGTAAAAAAGTGCAAGAAAAAATCTAGGCTTTTTTTAGAATGTATGATAAAATAGCATAAGCAATAAAAGGAGGCATTGTTTATGAAATTATTATTAACTAGACACGGACAAACTGACTGGAATGTAGCACTTAAAATTCAAGGAACAACAGATACGGAGTTAAATGACACAGGAATCAAACAAGCGGAAGAAACAAGAGAAAAACTTAAAAATGAAAAAATAGATGTTATCATAGCATCTCCATTGAAAAGAGCAAGAAAAACAGCAGAAATTATTGCAGAGGGAAGAAATATTCCCCTTATTATCGATAAAGAAATTCAAGAAAGATGTTTCGGAAAGTTTGAAGGAAAAACACCAAAAGAATTTGATTCTGATGAAATATGGAACTATAAATTAAATAAACAATATGAGGATGCAGAAAGTACAGGTGAACTATTCGAGAGAATTCAAGGATTTTTAGAAAAAATCAAAGAAAAATATAAAGACAAAACAGTTTTAGTTGTTACACATGGAGGAGTAACAATACCAATTCGAGCAACTTTGGAGGGAATTCCAGAAGGAATGGAAGTGCTAAGAGGATTAGGAATTGGTAACTGTGAAGTAAAAAAATACGAACTATAAAAGGGGATAAGAATGGAAGGGGAAAAACTAAAGAGAAGAAAAGTATTAGTAAGCAAAATGAATGCTAAAATACCAGAATTTTTAATTGAAATGTTAGAAAAACAATATGGGGAAGAAATGACTACAGCAATTTTACAAGGATATCAGGTCAAAAGAAGAACTACTTTTCGTGTAAACACATTAAAAGCAAAAATAGAAGAAATAATAGAAATTTTAGAACAAAACAATATAGAATATGAAACAGTAGAATGGAGCAAAGAAGCATTTATATTAAAAAAAGCTACTGAGAACGAAATAAGAAATTTAGAAATATACAAACAAGGAAAAATTTATTTACAAAGTTTATCTTCTATGTTACCACCCATTATTTTACAACCGAAAGAAGAAAAAGATATCCTAGATATGGCAGCAGCACCAGGAGGGAAAACAACACAAATAGCGTCAATAACCAACAACAGAGCAAATATTACAGCTTGCGAAATGAATAAAATTAGAGCGGAACGATTAAAATATAACCTAGAAAAACAAGCAGCCAAAGCGTATGTTATGGTGCAAGATGCCAGAAAAATTGACAATTTTTTCTCCTTCGACCAAATTTTATTAGATGCACCATGTAGTGGAAGTGGAACGATTAATATACAAAACAATGACCAAGATAATAAAATAGCAAAAAATTTCACTATAAAATTAATACAGAAATCAGTTGAGACCCAAACAGCACTATTAAAAAAAGCCATTAATCTATTAAAAGTAGGAGAAGAAATGGTATACTCAACATGTTCTATTTTAGCAGAAGAAAATGAAGAAATTCTTCAAAAAATACGCAAGCAAATAGAGATTGTACCAATCAATTTAAGGGGAATGGAAAAGTTACCGCTTCTTCCAACAAAAATAAAAGGAACCTTATGTATTCTTCCAAATGAACAATATGAAGGATTTTTTGTAGCTAAAATCAAAAAAGTTTCATGACTATTTTGAAATGAAAAGGAGAAAATGAGATGTATTATACATATATGTTAAGGTGTAAGGATAACTCCATTTATACAGGAATTACTACGAATATAGGACATAGAATGACAGAGCATTTTACAAAAGTGAATGGAGCCAAATATACGTATACACATACAGCACAAAAACTAGAGGCAGTATGGCAGACAGAAAATAGAGCTTTAGCTTCTAAGCTGGAATACCGAATTAAACAATTGACCAAAGCTAAAAAGGAAGAATTAATTCGTAAAAATAATTTAGAAGAATTATTATATGAAAATATAGATTGTAGTCAATATATAAGAATTGAAAAAGAATAAACATAGAAAAAGTAACTATTTTAAATATAGTTACTTTTTTGGGGCTAATTTAAAGGAATGGTATTGTAAATGCTTGCGATAGTACCAGTCTGTTCAGCAGTAGTAACAACAATTGGATAGTAGTTGTTCTTAGCCATCCATTCATAAACTTCATAAGAATGATTACAACTCATGGTATAAGCATCTTTTAAAAATTGTCTTAAATTAGGATTTGTAACTTCCATTGAAGCAATCGCATATTCTTTACCAGCTCTTTTCAATGTTAAAAGATAAGATAAAGCGATTTCTCTATCTGTTAGTTTCATAACATCAGTATTTACAGTAACTGGCTCTGCAGTTTTAGTCGCATCTATATTTTCAGCAAAAATGGATGTATTTAATTGTGGTACATTCAATTTACCAGTTGCAATATCTACATCTTTTACAAATTCTACCTTTCGATTATAATCTTCTACATGGATAGGAAAATGGGTTTCTAATATAGATTTTAACTCTTCATTTGTAACTTGATTTTTGAACAAAGACATACAAGTAATGGTATTTACACAACTTGTGATTAATTCATTTAAATAACTTAATTCGCATATTGTCAGTTTCAAAAAAATCACCTCCTAATATATAAAAAATAGTATAACCAGAAATTGATAAAATATGAATAAAACAGTTTCAAATAACAAGTAAGTTTGTTATAATAAAAAAGGAGGAGAAAAAATGAAGAAGTATTTGATTTTAGATTTTGGAAAAGTGTTATTCTATCCTACTACTGGACACTGGTTTATTACACCATTATTGTTAGAAAAAGTAAATAGGAAAAAAATAAATCAGGAACAATTGCAGCAAGCAATGGAAAAATACAATCCTATTCTTTCGAGAAAGATTACAACAGAGGAAGAAGAATATAAAATGTTTTATGAATTTTACGAAAATATTTTCAATGAAATTGAGTATCCTATTGGAGAAAGTAATATTCATGAAATAGCCTATGATATAACTTATCATGATGAAAAATATAGAATGTATGATAAGGTAAAAGAAGAGTTAGAGATACTTAGCAAAAAATATACATTACTATTATTATCAGACAATTGGCCTTGTGCAATTCGAATTCTAAAAAATGCAAAACTTTATGATTATTTTGAAAAAATTTACATATCATCTGTATATGGCGTACAAAAGAAAGAAAAAGTATTTTTTGACTATCCAATTCAAGATTATAAAATCAAAGAATCAGAAGCTATTTTTGTAGATGATAATCAAGAATTATTAGATATTGCTGTCCAAAAAGGATTAGAGGTAAGACTTATGAACAGAGAAAAAGAAGAAGTAGATTCTAAATATAAAATGATAAATAACCTGTTTGAAATAGAGTAATAGGAGGTACAAATGAAAATAAGTGGAATTGATAAAGATTTTAAAACTATTATTGATGAATTAGATAACAAAGGCTTTAAGCCATTTGCATCTTGTGATGGTGTATTAGCGAATCATAAAAATTCCAATGAGGTCAATGAAGCCTACATTGCTTTTTTAAGAAGTCCGAAAATTATTGATTTAATGTCAGCTTTTCTAGCAGAGAAAGAAAAATTTACTGTAATATTAGGAACGCAAAAATATGTAGATACCCATGAGCTTTATGGTAATCTAATACAAGGTAATACCTATCAGGCTTCTTTTCAAAATAAAATGGGAGAAAATACTTCTTATTTTGAAGAGATTATTAGAAATATAATAAGTGAAAAAGTGACTGCTCCAAAAGAAGAAAAAAGAAAACTAGAAAAAGTGAACAAGGTTTTAGAAGAAAATTCTGCTTCGGAATTATCCTATACAATTGTTCTTAATGATAAGTATTTTCCCTATAAGGAAAAAAGTGAAGGTATGAATCAATTGATAATTATGACGAAAACAGGTGAAGAGAAAATAGAAGGTAAAGTAAGCATAAAAACAGAAAGGGATATGCAAGTATTGGCAAACTTGTTATCGCAAAAAGATAAAGCAAATCAGTTCATAATAGATGGCGAGGACAGAGGAACTTGTAGGATTTATTTTAAAGAGGAAGATTTTCCTTTAGTATTACAGCAGATACCTTACATTAGTCAAATAGCACCAACTTTGCCTACGTTTGAAGGTAGAGAATGGATAGGAACAGATGAAGAACTAGATGAAATGTATAACGACTATTACGACGAAATGTGGGATTTTGAAGAGGAAGAAGTACAAGAAATGACGCCTTTAGAACAAAGAGAAGAAAAACTTTCTGATTTAGAAAGAGAGCTAGCAAGAATTATAGAAGAAGAACGAGAAATATTAAATTCAAAAGATGGTGAAGATATTGAGAAAGAAAAATAGAGATGAGAAATCATTAATAAAAGTAAATGTAACATCTAATAGAGTTACGCAAAAGGAACATTTTAAACAAACTATTAAAAATATCGAAGATGAAAATACAAAATTGTTAAAGCTTCAAAGACAATATCGTAATGGAGAGGTAAAAGAAGAGGAGTTAACACAAGTTCAGATAAAATCATTATGCGATTTATATGACAAACAAATTGAGGCTTTACAAAAGTCAGTTCAATTAGCAAAAAATAGGATTTTAGAACATAGAAAAAATAATCAATAAAATTAGAAGTTTTTTCGGTCAAAAGGGAGGAAAAATGTTTAAATTACACTCAGAATATAAGCCAACAGGCGACCAACCACAAGCGATAGAATATTTAAGTAAAGGAATACAAGAAGGAAAGAAATTTCAGACGTTACTTGGAGTTACAGGTTCTGGAAAAACTTTTACTATGGCAAATATCATAGAAAAAGTGCAAAAGCCAACACTTGTTTTAGCACATAATAAAACACTAGCAGGACAACTTTATAGTGAATTCAAAGAGTTTTTTCCAGAAAATAACGTAGAATACTTTGTATCCTATTACGATTATTACCAACCAGAAAGTTATATTCCATCAACAGATACTTTTATCGAGAAGGATTCGTCTATTAATGATGAGATAGACAAACTACGACATTCTGCAACCTTATCTTTATTTGAAACGAAAGATGTTATCATAGTAGCTTCTGTGTCTTGCATTTATGGTTTAGGAGATCCAGTCGATTATCAAGAAATGATGTTATCATTAAGAGTAGGAATGAACAAATCCAGAGATCAAGTTTTGAAAAAACTGGTAACCATGCAATATACAAGAAATGAAATTGATTTTAAAAGAGGAACGTTTCGAGCAAAAGGAGATATTGTAGAAATCTATCCATCAGACCAATCAGAAGCAGCAGTTCGAGTAGAATTTTGGGGAGATGAAATCGAAAAAATAATAGAAATCAATCCTTTAACTGGAAAATCGATTGGTAATCGAAAACATATTTTGATATCACCAGCATCTCACTATGTAACTACTAAAGATAAAATGGAAAGAGCTATTGGAACAATTGAAAAAGAGATGGAAGAAAGAGTAAAATACTTCAAATCGCAAAATAAATTGATTGAAGCACAAAGAATTGAAGAAAGAACTAACTTCGATATGGAAATGATGCGAGAAACGGGATTTTGTTCTGGTATTGAAAACTATTCTAGACATATTAGTGGAAGAGAAGAGGGAAGTCCACCTTATACGTTATTTGACTATTTCCCAGATGATTTTCTGTTATTGGTAGATGAGTCTCATGCAACCATCCCACAGGTAAGGGCAATGTATAATGGAGATAGAGCAAGGAAAGAATCACTTGTTAATTATGGATTCCGTTTACCATCAGCCTTTGATAATAGACCGTTAAAATTTGAAGAATTTGAACAACGTTTAAATCAAGTAGTATTTGTTAGTGCTACACCAGCTGACTACGAAAAAGAACATAGCAAAGACAATGTAATAGAACAAATCATAAGACCAACTGGATTATTAGATCCAAAAATACAAGTAAAACCAGTTACTAACCAAATTGATGATTTGATTGAACAAATACGAATTCGAGTTGAAAGAAAAGAAAGAGTTTTAGTAACAACATTAACGAAAAAAATGGCAGAAGACTTGACAGAATATTTAAAAAGTCTGGAGATAAAAGTAAATTATATGCATTCTGATACAAAAGCTTTAGAAAGAATGGAAATTATTCGTAATTTAAGACTACGGAGAATTTGATGTGTTAGTAGGAATTAATCTATTAAGAGAAGGATTAGATATACCGGAGGTATCGTTAGTGGCGATACTAGATGCTGATAAAGAAGGCTTTTTACGTTCAGAAAGATCATTAATCCAAACCATAGGACGTGCTGCTAGAAATACAGATGGAACTGTTATTATGTATGCAGATGAATTAACAGATAGTATGGAAAAAGCAATTTCAGAAACCAATAGAAGAAGAAAAATTCAAGAAGAATATAATCAAAAACATGGAATTACGCCAAAGACAATTCAAAAATCAGTGCGTGATAATATTACGATGACAACGGTAGAAGATATTAGTGTAGAATATAAATTAGAGAAAAATGAAAATATTCAAGATGTTATCACACAACTAACAGACCAAATGTTACAACATGCAGCTAATATGGAATTTGAAAAAGCAGCCGAATTACGTGATAAAATTAAAGAATTAGAGAAATTATTGTAAAAGCCCTATTCTATAAGAATAGAGCTTTTTCATATACTGTATTTGAAGTTAGTTAACTAGTTAATAAAAAGAGTTTTCAATTGGTCACAGTTTACTTGATAAAATTCGTCTTTTTTATAAAAGGTAATATGATGTTTTTCTAAAAAGCAAATTTCTTCTGGATTTAATCATAACGAAATAAATGTTGTTTTAGCACATATTACTTTGCTATAGAAATATTTAGAAATCATAGAAATCTCCCCCTTATGTGAATGCACTTAAATACAGTAAATGAATTTCTTATAAACAAAGCTTAAAAAATATTATAACGAATAAAAAATGCAAAGTTTGTCGAAACTGGAAAGAAAAAATAAAAAAATTAATTTGCCATTTTCTAGAAAAATGTGTTATAATAGATAGCTGAAATATTCAATAAAAAAAGAAAGGAGAAAAAAGAATGAGTATGATATATGAAGTAGCAAATTCTTTTTGGTTCCAAGCAATTGTTAAATTAGTTTTGGGATTTATGCTAGCAGGCATTATAGGATTAGAACGTTCTTCTTGGAGTAAGCCAGCAGGATTTAGAACACATGCACTAGTAGGAATAAGTGCTGTACTAATCATGTTATGTGGTGAATATATGTCAAAATTATATGACATGGATCCTTCTAGAATACCAGCACAATTGTTATCTGGAATTGGATTTATTGGTGCAGGAACTATTTTAAGGGATGGATTTAATGTAAAAGGCTTGACGACAGCAGCGGGGTTATTAGCTGTTACATGTATTGGCTTAAGTATAGGAGCAGGATTTTATTTAGGAGGAATTGTAACAACTTTAATTGTATATGTTATTTTATCTTATTCCTATAAAATTTCAGATAAATTAGACCATTTTGATATATTAGAATTAGACATAAAAATCAGTAATAATGTAAAGGAAGCATTAACACAGATAGAAGAATATTTAAGTGACTATCAGGTTGATATCAAACAAATAAAAAGACCAAAAAAAGAAGAAAAAGAAAGTGAATTAGAAATCGTTCATATCGTAGGGCATTACAATAAAAAGGGATTTAAAAAGAATGAACTATTAAGAAATATCACTTCAATTGAAAACATTGAAGAAGTATTACAAGAAGAAAATTAATGATTTTGGGGACGGAGGAAAAAATCATGACAATGTTTTCTGAAAACCATTTTAGATTTATAAGGTGACAAAACTAAAAAACATACATATCATATAAAAGGTGATGTGTATGTTTTTTTTGAAGGAATTAAAAGAAGATGCTAACAATATAAAAGAAAAAGACCCTGCTTGTAGAAATATATTAGAAGCAATTGTTTTATATCCAGGGTTTCATATTCTTGTTTTTCATAGAATAGCACATTTCTTATATCGCCATAAATGGTTATTCTTAGCCAGATTAATTTCACAAATTGGAAGATTTTTTACGGGAATTGAAATTCATCCAGGAGCTAAAATTCGGGAGACGATTGTTTATTGACCATGGGATGGGAATTGTTATAGGAGAAACTGCAACAGTAGGAAATGACTGTACAATTTATCACAATTCAACATTAGGCGGGACAGGAAAAGATAAATATAAAAGACATCCTGATATTGGAAATAATGTTATGGTAGGAGCGGGAGCAAAGGTGCTTGGACCTATTAAAGTGGGAAATAACGTGAAGATTGGGGCAAATACAACAGTATTAAAAAATATACCAAACAATGTTACAGTAGTTAGATGCAATCAAATTGTAAATAAGAAATGAGACGGTGGGGACAGGTCTTAACTGTCTCATTTTTTGTTTTCTAATAAAATAAATTTTGCTAAAATATAAAAATGAGACAGTTAAGACCTGTCCCCACCGTCTCATAAATTATATAAGTTTCCTTCTGTTAGAAGTTTAACTCTTTTTAATGTTCTTTCATTATCAGATTTTAAAGCATCTTCAATAAATTCTGGATGATTGATTAAGAAGTTTCTCATAGTTTCATATGGGGCATGATAAAATCCTTTTAACATTTCTAATTGACCATTGTTGATAATTCCTAATTCAAAAGCTTCTTCGAAAAGAGTATTATCTACTAAAGCTAAAGGAATGGTTTTAATTCCTTCTTTTTCTAATACTTCTGTTCCACCTTGTTTTCTATCAACAACATAGCAAGTCCATAATAATTTTCCATTTAAGTTTTTAACAGCTGGAATCCATGAACGGACATAATTAGAAGCGGCTGTTACTAAATCAGAAGCATTTAATACTGTTTTTCCTTCAATGTCTGTTATTTTTTCAGTAGAAGAAAAGTCGTATGGGCTTACAAAGGCTTCCATATCTTTGAATAAAGTAAGATGTGGTTTCTTTAAAAGATAAGCAATCATATTAGAAAAATACCAATCTCTTCTTTCACCACCAGAAATGTAATCGATTTCATCTACATTAACGTTTTCTGCTATAGCTTTTATCATAGTGTCAATTGTGTATTTGAAAATAGGGTTGTTTTCGTATTGAGCGAATACCTTTTCAAATACTTTTTTTGGTAAATTAACTCTGTCTTCTAATAGAGTATCAATATATGCTAGGAATTCTGTTGCCTCTTTTTCATTTCCATAAAGAAAATGGGTGTTTACAAAGTATGGTGAAATGGTTCCTGATGTTAAAAAGAATGGTTTGTTTTCTTCACAAAATTTTACAGCTTTTGTTTCGAATAAATATGACATGATATCTGGCATAATAGTTCCTCCTAAAAATATAATTCTAAAGATTATTGTAAAGAAAAAAACGGAATTTGTCAAGAAAAGGCTAAAATGATTGAAAATTTCACTAAAATGTGTTAAAATAATAGTATAGAACAAATGTAATACTCTCTTGGAAGTTTTACAGGAGGGAGTAGCTACTATTTCATAAAAAGGAGGATTATACAATGTTAAGAATTGACGAATTGAAATTAGTAGAGAAGTTTCGAAAGACGAAGACACCAACAGATGTTAAGGCGGTCCTAAAAATGATACGGCAGTTGATAGACTCCAAGAACCTCACATATGAGGAAATATTGGAGAGATGTCTTCATACAGAGGACATAACAAGTAGGTTTTGCGACCCCATATATCCAGTGTTTAAGAATGACTTAGCGGCGCTGTTGGATGGAAAGTCAGAAGACGATTGCATAATTATCTTAACAGAGATAAGAATTATGCTTTCGTAGGAAAAAGGAAGTAGGTGTTTTATCAAACGATAAGCACCTGCTTTCCTTTTATATGAGCTGAACTTTATATATAAAAGGTTAGCAAATATTAATCAGCCCACTATTGTTCTTTTATGACAAACCAGTCTTTTTTCTATAAAATTATTGCAAAGATTTTCTAAAAATGGTAAAATAATATAAATGGAATTTTGGGAGGTAAAAATGAAAACATTATTAAAAAATGGAACATTAATTGACTACAAAACAAACACATTTGAGAAAAAAGACATTTTAATAGAAGACGACAAAATTAAAAAAATCAACAATGAAATTACAGAAACAGCAGACAATACAATTGACTGTACAAACTTATATATAATGCCTGGAATGATTGATATGCACTGCCATTTAAGAGAACCTGGATTTGAGCATAAAGAAACAATCGAAACAGGTAGCAAAAGCGCCGTTTGTGGTGGTTTTACTACAATTTGTCCAATGCCAAATACAAAACCAACACCAGATAGCGCTATTGTTTTGCAAAAAATCATAGAAGAAGCCAAAAGAGTAAACTTATGTAATGTATTACCTTATGCATCTGTATCAAAAGGAGAAAAAGGGGAAGAACTAGTAGATTTCGAAGAATTAAAAAAAGCTGGAGCCATAGCCTTTTCTGATGATGGAATGCCAGTTGTAAATAGTAGAATGATGAGAGAAGCTATTTTAGAAGCAGATAAGTTAGGAACATTTGTAGCATCACACTGTGAAGAAAAATCAGTAGCAGCAGGAGCAATCAACGCAGGGAAAGTAGCAGAACAATTAGGGGTAGAAGGGGTATTGCCAGAAGCAGAAGAAATTATGGCAGCAAGAGAAATTGTCATAGCAGAAACGAATGAGGCAAGAGCACATATCTGTCATATCAGTACAAAAACAACCAAGAATATGGTAAGAGATGCCAAAAAAAGAGGCGTAAAAATTACTTGTGAAACCTGTCCACATTATTTTACCTTTACCGTAGATGAAGTACTAAACTCAGGTGTAAATGCTAAAATGAATCCACCATTAAGAGAGGAAAAAGATAGACAAGCTATCATAGAAGGATTAAAAGAAGGAACTATTGATGCAATCATTACAGACCATGCACCACATACTGAAGACGAAAAAAATAAAGGATTAGGAACTGCACCAAATGGAATTATTGGATTTGAAACAGCCCTATCAGCAGAAATCATGAACTTAATTGACACGCAAGAATTAACATATTTGGACTTAGTAAAAGTAACATCTTATAACCCAGCTCAATTATTACATATCGATAGAGGAATCATAGAAGAAGGAAAAGTAGCTGATATTACTATTTTTGACCCAAATGAAACTTATATCTATACAAAAGAAATGATAGTATCAAAAGCAAAAAATACACCTTTTATTGGAAGAAAATTAAAAGGAAGAGTGCAATATACAATTGTTGGAGGAAAAGTCGTATACGAACGTTCTTAAAATCATGAAGGAGGAAACAAAATGGGAAATTTATTAATTTGGTATCCTAAATGTTCTACTTGTCAAAAAGCGAAAAAGTGGTTAGAGGAAAATCAAGTAACATTTGAGGAACAACATATTGTGGAAGAAACACCATCAAAAGAAGAATTAAAAAAATGGATTAATCAAAGTGGATTAGATATTAAAAAGTTTTTTAACACAAGTGGATTAAAATACAAAGAACTAAATTTAAAAGAAAAATTATCCAATATGACAGAAGAAGAAAAAATAGAATTATTAGCATCCAATGGAATGTTAATAAAAAGACCATTATTCGTAAATGAAAAAGTAGTTTTAGTAGGATTTAAGGAAAAAGAATGGAGAGAGAAAATATGAATGCAATAGACAAATTAATTGAAAAAATAAAAGAAACGAATAATCCAACTGTAATTGGATTAGACCCAAGATATGAAATGTTACCTAAATGTGTGACAAATAAATATTCACAAGATTTAGAAGGGGTAGCAAAAGCAATTTTAGAATTTAATAAAGCTCTAATTGATAATACCTGTGATATCATACCAGCTATTAAACCACAAATTGCTTTTTATGAGATGTATGGAATACCAGGAATGGAAGCATTTAAAGAAACTTGTCGCTATGCCAAAGAAAAAGGAATGGTAGTTATAGCTGATATCAAAAGAGGAGATATTGGTTCAACAGCAGCAGGCTATTCAAATGCCTTCTTAGGAAGAACGTCAATTGGAGAAAAGGAAGAAGCCATTTATGACGTCGATTTTGTAACTGTAAATCCTTATATGGGAACTGACTGCGTAAAGCCATTTATCGAAGATTGTAAAAAATATGATAAAGGAATTTTCGTCTTAGTAAAAACATCCAATCCATCTTCAGGAGAATTACAAGACTTAAAACTAGAAAATGGAAAAGAAGTATATAGTCAAGTAACTAACTTAGTAGAAACATGGGGAGAAGAATTAAGAGGGGAAAATGGATATAGTAGTGTGGCAGCAGTAGTGGGAGCAACTTATCCAGAACAATTAGAACAAATTAGAAAAGCGGCACCACACACCTACTTTTTAATACCAGGCTATGGAGCACAAGGCGGAAAAGCAAATGATATTGCTTTGGGATTTGATAATAACGGATTAGGTGGTATTGTAAATGCTTCAAGAAGTTTAATGTGTGCTTACCAATCAGATAGATGGAAAGACCAATTTGCAGAGGAAGATTATGCAAAAGCAACAAGAGCAGAAGCATTAAGAATGAAAGACGAATTAAATCAAGCAATTAATGGTTAATGGTCAAACTAGGACAAGCACAACTAGATACCATTATCAATAAAAATGTCAAAAAGGACCGTCCCTATTGGCAATAGAAGGAGGAAAAATGATGTCAGAGCAAGTATTTGCAGAATTAGTAAAAAAAGAACAATTAAAACCAGATATATTCAAGTTTAGTGTAAAAGCACCAACGATTGTAAAAGAAGCAAAACCAGGAAATTTTATAGAAATAAGAGTAACAGATCAAACAGAACCATTTTTAAGAAGACCTATTAGTATCTACAATTTAGACAAAGAAAATGGCATTTTAGAGTTTATCTTTCAAGTGAAAGGAAAAGGAACTGAAATTTTGGCTAAAAGAGAAGTGGGAAAAGAAATTGATATCATAGGACCAATTGGTTATGGAACTTTTAAATATGAAAATTATCAAAACATTGCCATTATTGGTGGAGGAATTGGTGTATTTCCATTGTATGATTTGGCCAAATGCGCAAAGGAAGATAATAAAAATGTTTCTACTTATTTAGGATTTAGAAATAAAGATTTTGTTGTAGTAGAAAAAGAATTTGAAGAAGTGTCCAATAAACTTGTTGTAACAACAGATGATGGAAGCTATGGCAAAGAAGGCTTTGCTATCAATTATTTAGAAGAAGATATAGAAGTAGGTAAAGTAGAAGCTATTTATGCTTGTGGTCCATTACCTATGTTAAAAGCAGTGCAAAAATTAGCATTAGAAAAGGACATTCCATGTCAAATTTCATTGGAAGAAAAAATGGCATGTGGTTTAGGCGTATGTTTGGGATGCGCTGTAAAAACTGCCAAAAGCCCAGCAGATAATCCAGAATATTGGCATGTTTGCAAAGCTGGACCGGTGTTTAATGCTAAAGATGTGGAAATTTAGAAAGAGGAGAGTAAAATGCCAAGTTTTAATATTCATATAGCAATAGCAAATCAATATATAAAATGTCATCCTAATGAAATTAAAAACGAAGAAGATTTTATTAAAGGAAGCATTGCACCAGATTTGAGTAACAATAAATATGAAAGTCATTATGATAATTATGCAGAAAGACATAATGGATTATCTAAATTTGTTGAGCAAACTGAAATAGATATCCATACTGACTATGGAAAAGGATATTTTTTGCATCTAATTGCAGATGAGCTTTTTTACCATATGATATTTAGACAAGAGTGTATTACTGCCAAGAAAATGAATACAGATTTTTATCATGATTGGGATTGCTTAAATAAACCAATAATTGAAGAATACAAAATAAAAGAGGTACCGAAAGAAGCGGAGAAATATTTTAATATTACATTAGAAGAAAAGACACAATTTCTTGAATTTCAAAAAGTAAAGAGATTTATTGATGATTTGAGTAAAATATCTTTAAAAGAGCAAGAAAAAGAAATAAAAAACAATCGAAATCCAATAATATGAGGAGGAAAAAATGAATACACAAGTAAATTTAGCAGGAATAAAAATGAAAAATCCAGTAACAGTAGCATCTGGAACATTTGGTTATGGAAGAGAATTTAGTAACTTTTTTGATTTAAGTAAATTAGGTGGAATTATTACGAAAGGAACAGCTTTAAAACCTTGGAGTGGAAATAAGCCTTCTAGAGTTTATGAAACAGCCAGTGGAATGCTAAATAGTATTGGTTTACAAAATCCAGGAATTGAATATTTTGTACAAAATGATTTACCATTTTTAAGAAAATTTGATACAGCTGTTATCGTAAATGCGATAGGAAAAAGCGTCGAAGAATATGTGGAACTTTGCAAAGTGCTAAATACATTAGATATTGATGGCGTGGAATTAAATTTATCATGCCCAAATGTAAAAGAAGGATGTATGGCTTTTGGAAATACTTATGAAGGAGTAAAACAAGTAACTTCAGAAGTAAGAAAGGTCTTAGACAAACCACTTATTGTAAAATTAACGCCAAATGTTACAGATATTGCTTCTATTGCTAAAGCGGTAGAGGATGCAGGGGCAGATGGGGTATCTTTGATTAACACTTTATTAGGAATGAAAATTGATATAGATAAAAGAAGACCTGTTCTTGCTAATAATATGGGAGGACTTTCAGGTCCAGCTATTAAGCCTGTAGCAGTTCGCATGGTTTATCAAGTAGCACAAGCAGTTAATATTCCTGTTCTTGGAATGGGTGGAATTGTAAATGGTGACGATGCTATTGAATTTATGTTAGCTGGTGCCAATGCTATTTCAATTGGAGCAGGAAACTTCATTAATCCATATACTAGTGTAAATACTGTTGAGGGTATTGAAAATTATATGAAAAAACATAATATTGAAGATATTAATAGTATTGTAGGAACTGTCGAAATGAATTAAACAGTTAGTAACAGAAGGGAATAAAGCCGATGGAAATACTAGTAGGAAAAACAGCAGGATTTTGCTATGGTGTTAAAAGAGCTGTTGAAGGAGCAGTATTAGAAAGTAGAAAAGCACATATTTGCTGTTTGGGTGACATTGCACATAATAAGCAGGTGGTCCAAAATTTAGAGAATTTAGGGATAAAATGTATTGATACTATCGAAGAGGCTAATGAAAATATTCTGATTCGAGCACATGGAGCACCAAGGGAAATATATGAAACAGCAAGAAAAAAGAATATAAAAATACAAGACTATACTTGTCCAAATGTTTTAAGAGTTCATAAAATTGCTGAAAAATACAAAGAAAAGGGATATTTTATCTTTTTGTTAGGAGAAAAGAACCATCCAGAAAATATTGGAACAATAAGTCATTGTGGTAAAGACTATTATATTTTTGAAAAAGAAGAAGAATTTGAAGTAGCAATGCAAGCTTTTCAAAAAACCAATAAAAAGAAATTACTTGTGATTTTGCAAACGACATATAGTTTACAAAGATTTCAAAAGATAGAACAGTTACTAGAAGACAAACTACAAAAAGATGTAAAGTTATTAGTTAAAAATACGATTTGTAAAGCAACAGAATTAAGACAAAGAGAAACAGAAGAAATTTCTAAAAAAGTAGATATGATGATTATTATTGGCGGAAAGAATAGTTTTAATACTAAAAAGATATATGAAATAGCAAAGAAAAATTGTAAAAATACTGTTTTAATAGAAAATGTTCAAGAATTAGAAACAGAAGAAAGTCCTATTAAAGTAGGAATTATGGCTGGTGCATCAACACCAAAAGAAAATATAGACGAAGTAATTGAATTTTTAAAAAGAAGATCTTTATAAAGACCTTCTTTTTAATTTTCTTCATTTTCATTATTATTCTCAACAATCACATTGTCTTCAGAAATTGTTGCTTCTCCACCTGGACCAACATATTCAGATTTACCAAATGCTAAAATCATATAGAAAATAGTTGGTAAGAAGTAAAGACCAACAGCCCATCCACCATCTTTTCCAAAAGATTTTGCTAATTTGTAAGATAAAACAGCATTCAATGCAATTGGTGCAATCCATCCAACAAATGGGATAATAGCGGCAAAATAAACAAAAATCAACCAAGGTGAAAGTCCAGAAATCTTAAATAAAATAACAAGATTGTAGATAGGGACAATTGATTTCCAACCTTTTTCTCCGGTTTTTTTGTATAATTTCCACATAGCAATTAGTTGAATGACAGCGATTACTAAAATAATAAATAGATAAACCATTATAGCACCAAGTAAAGCTGTTGCAAAAGCGGTAGAAGCATCATAATTACTATAATAACTAGAATAATCATATTGCATATTGAATCATCCTCCTTTTATTTTTATGTAATTATATTTTCGCATTTCATAAATAAAAAGTCAAGAAAAAAACTAATATTATAACAAGAAACGACAAAAAATATAAAATTTTGAAAAACCATTGTATTAAAAAAATTGGTTTGATATAATTTAAACAATGATTTAATAACATAGTATTAAAGGGAGGAAAAAATATGTGTGAATGTGGATGTGAAGAAAACAAAAAAGACAAATTTATAGAAGAACTTTTTTTAGAATACAAGCCAATTAAAGATAATTTGATACAAATGTTAAATGAAATACAAGAGCATTATGGATATGTACCAATGGATGTTCAAAAAGAACTATCCGAATTTTTATCCATTCCAATGGCAGAAATTTATGGAGTAGTTACCTTTTATTCCAGATTTTCTTTAAAACCAAAAGGAAAATACAACATATCTGTATGTTTAGGAACCGCTTGTTATGTAAAAGGTTCACAAAAAATAATGGACCGATTACTAGAAAGACTAAAAATTGAGCCAGGAGAAACAACAGAAGATGGTATGTTTTCCATTGAAGAAACTAGATGTGTAGGAGCTTGTGGGTTAGCGCCAGTATTTACAGTAAATGGAGAAGTATATGGAAAAGCTACTGTTCAAAAGCTAGACCAAGTATTAGATGAGTTAATGAGACAGTAGGGACAGGTCTCATCTGTCTCAAATGAGACAAAATAGACCTGTCCCCAGTGTCTCAAAAGGAGGATTTTTATGAAAACAACAAAAGAACTTCAACAAATTAGAGAAGAGAAAAGAAAAGAACTAGATTTAAGGGTTAATACAAAAGCAGATACAAGAGAAAAGCATATCCTAGTTTGCCAAGGGACAGGATGTACATCGTCTAAGTCGCCAGAAATATTAGATACGTTTAAGAGAATTATAAAGGAAAAAGGAATTGAAAATGTAAGGGTGATTAAAACAGGTTGTTTTGGACTTTGTGCGAAAGGTCCTATTGTAATTATTAGACCAGAAGATACTTTTTATGCTATGGTAAAACCAGAGGACTGCGAAGAAATTATACAAACACATATTATGGAAGGGAACAAAGTAGAAAGATTATTAGCAAAAGATATTGATGGGACTAAGGTAAATCGCTTAGATGATTTGAATTTTTATAAAAAACAAAAGAGAATTGCTCTTAAAAATTGTGGGATTATTAATCCAGAAAATATTGATGAATATATTGCTTTTGACGGTTATCAGGCATTAGAAAAAGTATTAACTAAGATGTCTCCAAATGAAGTAATTGAAGAAATTACAAAGTCAGGGATACGTGGTAGAGGTGGAGCTGGTTTTCCAACTGGCAAGAAGTGGGAATTAACAAAGGATTCAGAAGGAAAACAAAAATATGTAGTATGTAATGCTGATGAAGGAGATCCGGGGGCTTTTATGGATAGAAGTATCTTAGAAGGGGATCCTCATTCAGTGCTAGAAGCTATGGCGATTGCTGCTTATTGCATTGGAGCAGACAAAGGATATATTTATGTAAGAGCAGAATATCCAATTGCTGTAAAGCGTTTGGAAATTGCTATTAATCAAGCAAGGGAATATGGCTTATTAGGAAAGCATATTTTTGATACCGATTTTAATTTTGATATTGAAATAAGATTAGGAGCAGGAGCTTTTGTTTGTGGAGAAGAAACAGCCCTTTTAGAGTCTATTGAAGGAAAACGTGGTCAACCACGTGTAAAACCACCATATCCAGCACAAGAAGGATTATGGGGAAAACCAACTTTAATTAACAATGTAGAAACTTATGCCAATATAGCACAAATTATTTTAAAAGGAAGCGAATGGTATTCTTCTATTGGAACCGAAAATTCAAAAGGAACCAAGGTATTTGCTTTAGGTGGAAATGTTAACAATATTGGACTTGTAGAAGTACCTATGGGAACTACATTACGAGAAATTGTATATGACATTGGTGGAGGTATTCCAAATGGAAGAGATTTTAAAGCAGCACAAACAGGAGGACCTTCTGGTGGATGTATTCCAAAAGAGCATTTAGATACGCCAATCGACTATGAATCCTTAAAAGAAATTGGTTCCATGATGGGATCAGGTGGATTGATTGTTATGGATGATACAAAATGTATGGTATCGCTTGCAAAATTCTACCTAGAATTTACAGTAAGTGAAAGTTGTGGAAAATGTACACCTTGCCGTATTGGAACTAAAAGAATGCATGAAATATTAGAAAAATTATGCAATGGAGAAGGAACCGAACTAGATATTTATAAACTAGAAAAGCTAGCTAGCAATATTCAAAAAGCTAGTATCTGTGGACTAGGACAAAGTGCACCAAATCCAGTTATTAGCACTTTAAAATATTTTAGAGAAGAATTTAAAGAACATGCCATTGACAAAAACTGTAGAGCCTTAGAATGTAAAGCAATGTCTAAAATTACAATCAATGAAGAAAAATGTAAAGGATGCGGTTTGTGTCAAAAATCTTGTCCAGTTAACGCTATTCAAGGAGAAGCAAGAGAAAAGCGTGTAATAGACCAAGAAAAATGCATTAAATGTGGTACATGTTTAGCAAGCTGTCCATTTAAAGCAATTGGCAACTGATGTTTTTTGGGACGGGGTCAAAAAACATCACCTTTTATAATCTTAGGACGAATGAGAAAGAGAAGAAGTAAAAAATAAGCGATGTTTTTTGACCCCGTCCCAAAAAACATCGTAAGGAGGAAAACGATGGAAAATAGTATGGTAACTTTAATGATAGATGACCAAGAAATAAAGGTGGAAAAAGGAACGACTATTTTACAAGCAGCAAGGCAGGCAGGAATTGATATTCCAACTTTATGCTTTTTAAAGGATATTAATGAGGTTGGAGATTGTAGAATGTGTATTGTAGAAGTAGAGGGCAGAAGAGGTTTTGCTACTTCTTGTATCCAAAAGGTAGAAGAGGGAATGGTAGTACATACGAATACACCTAATGTAATGGAGGCAAGGCATGTTATATTAGATTTGATTATATCAAATCATGCTAAAGATTGTTTGACTTGTACTCGTTCTGGTAATTGTGAATTACAAGCATTAGCAACTAAGTTTAACATTTCTAAAGTGGAATTCGAAGGAGAAAGGGTAGAGCACCAAATAGATGATTTATCACCATCTATTGTAAGAGATTTTAATAAATGTATTTTATGTAGAAGATGTGTAGCAGCTTGTAAAAATGTACAAAAAATAGGTGCAATTGACTGTATTAATAGAGGATTTGATTCTTGTATTTCAACAGTAGGGGATCATAGTTTAAATGATGTTAACTGTACTTTTTGTGGTCAATGTATTGAGGCCTGCCCAACAGGTGCTTTGCATGAAAAAGAGACGATTGATGATGTATGGATTAAATTGAAAGACCCAGATACTTATGTGATTGTTCAAACTGCGCCAGCAGTAAGAGTGGCTTTAGGAGAAGAATTTGATATGCCAATTGGAACAAATGTGGCAGGAAAAATGGTAACTTCTTTAAAAAGATTGGGATTTGATAAGGTGTTTGATACTAACACAGGTGCAGATTTTACCATTATGGAAGAAGCAAATGAATTCATTGAAAGATTTCAAGAAAATGACTATCTTCCAATGATTACATCATGTAGTCCAGGTTGGGTTAAATATATAGAAATGAATTATCCTGAATTATTACCACACTTATCTACTTGTAAATCACCACATCAAATGTTTGGAGCACTTTTAAAAACTTATTATGCAAAAAAGGAAGGAATTGACCCTAAAAAAATGTATGTGGTATCAGTTATGCCATGCATTGCTAAAAAATTTGAAAGACAAAGGGCTGAGATGAAAAATAATGGACTTTGTGATGTTGATAATGTAATTACTACCCGTGAACTTTCTAGGATGATTAAACAAGCAAATATTGATTTTACAAAATTAGAAGAGAGTGAGTTTGATAGCCCAATGGGAGAGGCGACAGGCGCAGCAGCTATTTTTGGAACTACTGGTGGCGTTATGGAAGCTGCACTTCGAACAGCACAAGATACATTAACAGGTGAAAATCTAGAAAAAATTGATTTTGAACAAGTTCGTGGTGGAGATGGAATTAAAAGAGCAACTGTAAACATAGCAGGAAAAGATATTAAAGTAGTAGCAGCAAGTGGATTAGCAAATGCAAAAGAAATACTAGAAGAAATAAAAGAAGGAAAAGCAGATTATCAATTTGTAGAAATTATGGCATGCCCAGGTGGATGCGTAATGGGTGGAGGACAACCAATTAAAAGTTCGAAAGTACGAGCAGAAGTAGATGTTAGAAAACTAAGAGCAGAAGCCTTATATACAATTGATGAAAAAAGTATCATTCGAAAGTCTCATGAAAATCCAATGGTAAAGAAAATTTATGAGGAATTTTTAGAAAAACCGGGTAGTTATCGTGCTGAAAAATTATTACACACAAGCTATCGAGAAAGAGAAAAATATCGAATATAAAAAAAGACCTGTGATGCAAATCACAGATCTTTTTTTCCTATTTTTGAGATAGATAGTTTGCTATTTCCAGAACAATCCATACAAAAACAGTATTGATATTTTTGTAGGAAGTAACTGGTATAGTGCATCCAGAAGAGTAAGAATGACCACCGCCTTTTGTACATTTTCCTTTTGCGACAAGTCGAGAGCAAATTTCGTTTAAGTCAAGTGCGGGATTTGAGGCTCTCAAAGATCCTTTTAGTTCTCCACAGTCATTCTCAATTAGTAAAATTAACGAAGAATAGCTTACTAATTTTTGTATTTCTGCAATGATAGCCTTATGGTTTACCGCATTTAGATTTTTCTCTGCAGGCAATAAATCATTTTGTAATAAATAACTACAAAAGATTTCTTCCTCGTGAGTAGAAACGATATGTCCTCTAGATTTTACTAACTGGACAAGTTCCATAGTTCTATCATTTTTTGAAGAAAGTTTTTCTGTGATGTAATTGATATCTACGCCAGCACAAGCTAATTCTGCAAGGATATTTTTTCCTCTTTGAGATGTATTAAGAGTAAAATTTCCTGTATCAGAAATTAGTCCGGTAGCAATACAATTAAGGAAATCTTTGTTTTTGCAAGGAAATGCTTCGTAGATTAAGCAAGTACAAGACGGAGAAGAAGTATCAATTTTTTGATAAATAGAATTGATAGAACTTTCTTCGTGGTGGTCAAAACAGATAACCTTTTTTGAACGTTGCAAAATGTTTAAACCCTCTAATAATGTTGAGTTTGCACAGTCTACAACGATAATCAAATCATAGGTGTCTTTTGTAGGATGCTTTTTTAGATGTTCAACTCCCCAAATGAAAGAGAAATCTTCCATAAACTCGGGAATAATTACATCTATGTTACTGCTTTTTTTTCCGATATCAATTAGATACCAGAACAATGCTAAAGAAGATGATATAGCATCTCCATCTGGCCGTTTATGCGTAAGAATAGCATAAGTTTCGGCATAAGTGACAAGGTTGGACAAGTTTTCATTTGAAATAGTATCCATAGTAGTACCTCCTTTAATTTATGTAAATATTTTATTATAAATTACAGAAAAAGTCAAGAAAGATAAGTTGATTGACAAATTATGTACACCATGCTATAATACCTGTGTTGAAACTAAAAAGTAAAGCAAAAAGAAAGGAGGCATTTTATATGCCAGGATATTATGTTCATTCAGCAGTTTGCAACCCAGTTACACGGAAAAATTTAAGTTTTGTACGTGGGGTAGAAGCACCTGACATTCTAAAAAAGTATTTTAAGCTTTATGGTTTGCCAGGAGCAAAAGAAAAGTACAACGATACTCTTAAAACCGTAGATATGCCGGACTTCACAGAACTTGAAGAGCGTATTCAGCAGAAGGAAATTATGGGAGCTGGTACAGGTTTACATTATGGTTTGAGCAGTCAACCAGATGTTTTACTTTGTTGGAATAGTCTGTCAACAGAAGAACAGAAACAGCCATTTTATCGAGGATATGTTTGGCATCTGTTAACAGATTACAAGATATATCAGGTTCTGGATATCGATGCAAAATTTGTAGAATTCATGGAGGCAAACAAAGACAAATCTCAGGAAGAAATGGTTGAACTGAAGAAACAGGAGGTCAAAAAGCTTCATACGGATTGGGATAAAACCAATCAGAAGATAAAAGATACTTATCCAGAAGTTTGGCTTACTCCTGAAGTGGAAGAACTCGGCATAGTTCAGTTCATCAAAGAAGGACCCTTGTTCTATGTTGACTGGGAAGCGTTAAAGCAGACCATTGATTATTTAAGGAGCTTTGATCCTTTGCATGGCGATATGGATGCTATTATTGCAGAAATTATAAAATAATATCCAAAACTCCTACGACTATAGGTATGGTCGTGGGAGTTTTCCATTTGCAATCATTTTCGACATTAATTGATCAATTTTAGAAAAACTATTGCCTATTTTAAAAAGATATAGTATATTTTTCATAGAGAAAAATTGCCAAAAAGGAGGAACAAAAATGAATGCCATTATTTTAAACAATCCATTAATACAACACAAATTATCTATTATTAGAAGTAAAAAAACAGGAACCAAAGAATTTAGAGAAATCATTGGAGAAATAGCAACTTTTTTATGCTATGAAGCCATGGAAGATGCAGTATTAGAAGAAGTGGAAATTGAAACTCCAATGGGGAAAACGAAAGCTCAAAAATTAGATGAAAATCAATATGCTTTTGTTCCTATTTTAAGAGCAGGAACAGGAATGTTAGATGGTTTAGTAAAAGCTATGCCAAATGCTAAAATAGGACATGTTGGTTTATATCGAAATGAAGAAACCTTAAAGCCAGTTCGTTATTATTATAAAATGCCAAGTGATATTGCCAATAGAGAAGTAATTGTATTAGATCCAATGCTTGCTACTGGTGGTTCTGCAAATGATACGATTACCATGTTAAAAGAAGATGGTGTTACTAAAATTAAATTTTTATGTATTATTGCAGCACCAGAAGGAATTCAAAAATTAGAAGAAGAACATCCAGATGTAAAAATTTATACAGCAGCAGTTGATGAAAAATTAAATGATATTGGCTATATTGTTCCAGGACTAGGTGATGCAGGAGATAGAATTTTTGGAACAAAATAATAACTTGTTATTGGCAAAAATATAAATTAAGAACCTAAGTCTCGCATATAAAATGAGACAAAGGTTCTTTTTTTGATTTAAAAACTATCTACAGTTATTGTTGTTTTGTTTTTCGTTATTGTTGTTGTTTTGGTTGTTTCTGTTGTTATTGTTGTTATTGTTTTTGTTTTCTTTATTTTTCTTTGACATGAAAAGCACCTCCAATCAAGTTTCAATTATATTTTTGCCAATAAATTTTAAAAATATACGAAAATCAATTTGTCTTTTTTTAACATTTGCGATATAATAGAAAAAATAGCAAAGAACAAAAACAAAAATAAAGAATATAATAAAATGGAGGTAAAAAATGAGTTTTGTGAATGAAAAATTAGAAGAATTTAATGAATACATAAAATTTCGAAAAGTGGCTATCATAGGATTAGGTGTGAGCAACTTACCATTACTTGATTATATGTATGAAAAAAAAGCACGTGTAACTGTTTTGGATGAAAGAAATATAGAAGCAATACCAAAACAAGTAATGGATAAAATAACCAATTATGGATTTGAATTTATTTTAGGAAAAAATTGTTTAGAAAAACTAAAAGGATTTGATATTATTTTTCGTTCGCCTAGTTGTTTACCAACAAGACCAGAGTTACAACAAGAAGAAAATAGAGGAGCTATTGTTACAACAGAAATTGAAATGTTAATGAAAATGTGTCCTTGTAAAATAATTGGTGTAACAGGTAGTGACGGAAAAACGACAACAACTAGTTTAATATATAGTATTTTACAAAATGCTGGCTATCATACTTATTTAGGAGGAAATATAGGAACACCTTTGTTTACTAAATTACCTGAAATGAAGCCAGAAGATATAGTTGTATTAGAATTAAGTAGTTTTCAATTAATGGGAATGGAAGTTAGTCCAGATATTTCTGTTATTACTAATATAACACCAAATCATCTAAATATTCATAAAGATTATGAAGAATACATTGAGGCAAAGAAAAATATCTTTAAATATCAAAACGAAAAAGGTATTTTAGTTTTAAATTATGATAATGAAATAACAAAAAGCTGTGCTAACCAAGCAAATGGGAAAGTTATTTTCTTTAGTCATAAAGAAAAATTAGATAATGGTTTTATTGTAGATGGCAGAGTAATAAAGGAATGTGAAGATAAAATAAGAAAACACATTTTGAATGGAGAAGAAGCTATTTTAAGAGGAGAACACAATCTAGAAAATATTGCGACTGCTATTAGTGCGACAAAAACGTTAGTAGATATGGAACAAGCAATAGAAGCAATTAAAGAATTTAAACCAGTAGAACATAGAATTGAATTTGTAAGAGAAATAAATGATGTAAAATGGTATAATGATTCTGCAAGTTCTTCTCCAACTAGAACCTTGTCTGGTTTAAAAGCCTTTGATGAAAAAATTGTTTTAATTGCTGGTGGTTATGATAAAAATTTAGATTATGAACCACTTGCTAAAACGGTAGTAGAAAAAGCAAAAGCCGTCTTATTAATTGGTCAAACTGCTGGTAAAATTTTTGATGCCGTAAAACAAGAATTAGAAAATCAAAATAAAAATTTAGATATATATGTGTGTGAAAGTTTAGAACAAACTGTAACATTGGCTCGAAAAGTGGCTGAGCCAGGAAACGTAGTTTTATTTTCTCCTGCTAGTGCAAGTTTTGATATGTTTAAAGATTTTGCTGATAGGGGAAATCAATTTAAAAAATTAGTAAATGAAATATAATTAAAAAGTTACTATATTTTTATTTGTAACTCCCAACTTCATACAGTCTGTAATTTCATAACAGACTGTAAATCGCTGGTCCCCCCGAATTGTTACTGCATAAAAATATAGTAACTTTTTTAATGAAACACCATTTTTTATTATTACACATATAATATACCAAATAGTAAGGAGGTTATTATATGTACAATGAAACATATGAAGAGTACATAAGAAGCATCTTAGGATATCCCAATTATGGAGCTACTTATCAGCAACAACCCATGGCAATGAACTATGAAAGAAATGATCAAAATGCAGAAATAGAAAGTTGTTATCCAGAAATTTATAAAGTTGTTTATCCTATGGTATGTAAAGCTTGTAGTAGCAACAATAGACCTGTAACACCAGATTTAATTGATGAATTAACCAATGAAATTTATTTATCAATTGAGAACGATAATGAAATAAATGTTACAATCAATTTGACAAATGAAGTAGGAGGGAATGTAGAAAATCGAACTACAAACGGAAAAACAGTTACGAAATCTTCTGCAGTTTCAAAAGAAGCTTCAAAAGAGAATCGAGGAGAAGATAGACAGTTTAGAAATAGAGGATTACAAGATATAATACGAATTTTATTAATTAGAGAATTATTGGGAAGACCAGGAAGGCCAGGAACTCGTCCACCATTTCCGCCTCCAAGGCCACCAATGAGACCGCCATTTCCACCAGGAGGACCAGGACCTCGTCCACCAATTATGCCTCGTGATTTAGATTTATATGAATAGAACAAATGGAAAAGTGACCCCACTAGACAGATGTCTAGAAAGGTCACTTTTCGCTCTCTTACAGCATATGCTGCAAGAATGTCCCGATGAGGATTCGAACCTCAACTAATTCACTAAGATGAATTCGCTTTACCAGTTAAGCTAGTCGGGACTGACAACAAAACCATGTTGGCTTAGAATATTATTATAGAACTGTTTTATGTAAAAGTCAATATTTTTTGAAAAAATTTCCACTTTTCAAGATTTTTTCACGAATATATTTTTTAAAATTCGTCAAAACTAAATTTGAGAAAAAAATGAAAGGTGGTAAAAAAATGAAAGTAAAAGATTGTATGTGTGGTGATGTATGTTGCGTGAAACCAGACACAAATTTAAATCAAGTAGCAAAATTAATGAGTGAAAATCATGTGGGATGTATACCTGTTTGTGACGATAACAACTGTATTTGTGGAATTGTAACAGACAGAGATATTTTACTTCGTGCTGTTGCTTGCGAAAAAGACACAAAAAATTGTCAAGTAAGTGATATTATGACATGTAATGTATGTACTTGTAAAGAAGATGACGAAATGTCAAATGCACAAAGTAAAATGGCACAAAATCAAATTAGAAGATTACCAGTTTGTGACCAAAATAATAAAGTAGTAGGAATTTTAACATTAGGAAATTTAGCACAAAATGAAAGAGATTTAGGGGTACAAGAAGTTTGCACAACCATAGAAGGAATTTGCAATTGTAATGAGCACAAAAACGCAGAATAAAATAGGATAATTAGATAAAGAGCGGATAATTTCCGTTCTTTTACATACAATAAGATAGGGAGGAAAGAGATGGTAATCGATGTATCTTATTGGACAAGAGTTTTTAAGAATATAGGTTATGTACTATTACTTTTACTAGGATTATATATTGCTTTAAAATTATCATTATTCTATATCATATCGCTTATGATAGAGCCAGCTATTAAATATATCATGGCAAAAACAAAATTAACTAGGAGAACTAGTTCTATTATCATATTTGTAATCGTATCTGCTATTATTTTAGGAAGCTTAGCATGGATATTAATTACCTTATTTTCGGAGTCGTCTAGCTTATTACAAGGATTAAATAATTACTTTGATAAAGCTTATATGCAATTTCAAAAGTTCATAGAAAGTTTTCAATTTGACAAAATACATGTATCAGATGAAGTATTGAATGTAATTCAAAATTCAACAGGAGATTTGCTAGAAACAGCCTCTAATTGGTTAAGAAATTCTTTGACAGGGTTAATTAACATTGTAACTAGTTTGCCTTCGATTGCTATTTGTATTGGTATTACAGTAGTTGCCCTTTATTTTATTTGTGTAGATAAAATTTATATATTAGATCAAGTTGAACATCATCTTCCAAAGGTATGGGTAAGAAAAATAGGAAAACATCTAAAAGACTTAATTCAGACATTAGGTGGTTATTTAAAAGCAGAAGCTACATTAGTTTTAGTATCGTTTATCATATCTTTGGTAGGACTTTATATCCTTCAATTTACAGCTTTTCAAGTAGAATATCCATTATTAATGGCATTATTTATAGGCTTTGTAGATGCACTTCCTATCCTAGGGTCAGGAACCGTTATGGTGCCTTGGGCTATTATCTGTGCCTTAAATGGTGACATCAACTTAGGAATTGCTATTTTAGTACTACTTATCATCATGTCAATTGCTAGACAAATATTAGAACCAAAACTAGTGAGTAAAAACATAGGAGTACATCCAATTTTTACACTAATTGCTATGTATACAGGATTTAAAATCATAGGAATTATGGGACTACTAATTGGACCAATTGTATTAATCATCTTCAAAAATATATTTGCTAGCCTAATAGATCAAGGAGTATTCAAAACTATTTTTGATAGAAAATGAGACGGTGGGGACAGGTCTCATTTGTCTCATTTTTTCTATGCAATAAAAATGAGACAGTCAAGGACTGTCCCCACTGTCTCAAAATTATTCCCACTCGATAGTTGCTGGTGGTTTTGAAGTGATGTCATAAACTACTCTATTTACATGGTTTACTTCGTTTACAATACGTGAAGATACTTTTTCTAGTATTTCATAAGGAATTTTACTCCATACGCCTGTCATGAAGTCTGTTGTTTCTACAGCACGAAGGGCAATGGTGTAGTCATAAGTTCTTTCATCTCCCATAACACCAACAGATTTTAAATTGGTAAGTACGGCGAAGTATTGGTTGATGTTTTTGTGAAGTCCTGCATTTGCAATTTCTTCTCTAAATATGCTGTCAGCATCTTTTAAGATGGTTAGTTTATCATCTGTGATGTCTCCAATTACACGGATTGCCAATCCTGGACCAGGGAATGGTTGACGATAGACTAAATTTTCTGGAATTCCTAATTCTAATCCAGTTTTTCTAACTTCGTCTTTAAATAAATCTCTTAGTGGTTCTACAATTTCTTTGAAATCTACGTAGTCAGGTAGTCCACCTACGTTGTGGTGACTTTTAATGACAGAACTTTTTCCTAATCCACTTTCGATTACGTCTGGATAGATTGTCCCTTGTACTAAAAAGTCAACAGTTCCAATCTTTTTAGCTTCTTCTTCAAATACACGAATGAATTCTTCGCCAATAATTTTTCTTTTTGCTTCTGGGTCTGTTACACCAGCTAATTTTTGCAAAAATCTATCTTTAGCATTTACACGGATTAGATTGATGTCAAATTGATTTCGAAAGATTTCTTCTACTTCATCTCCTTCGTTTTTACGAAGAAGTCCATGATCAACGAAAATGCAGGTTAAATTCTTACCGATTGCTTTGGAAAGTAAAACAGCAGCAACAGAAGAGTCAACACCACCAGATAAAGCACATAAAGCTTTTTTATCTCCAATTTTTTCCTTTAGTTTTTGTATACTTTCTTGTGCAAAGGAACTAATAACCCAGTCTCCTGTGCAGCTACAAATATTAAATAGAAAGTTTTTAATCACTTGAATACCATTGATAGAACTGTTTACTTCTGGATGGAATTGAATTCCATATAATTTTTTTTCTGGGTTTTCCATTGCAGCATTTGGACAAGAAGATGTTGAACCAATATTATGAAATCCTTCAGGAACTGTTTCTACATAATCGGTATGGCTCATTAAGAAACCATTAGTTGTTTCAAATTCTTTGAAAAGTAGAGAAGAGTTGTTAATAGAAACAGTGGTTGTTCCATATTCACGTTTGTTCGCTCTAGCTACTTTTCCTCCTAGTGTATAAGTCATAAGTTGCATACCATAACAAATACCAAGCACAGGTATTCCTAATTCAAAAATGCCTTCTGCACATCTAGGAGCATCTTCACCATAAACACTAGCAGGTCCTCCTGTAAAGATAATTCCTTTTGGATTTTTTTCTTTGATTTTTTCGATTGAAATATCATAAGGTACAACTTCAGAATATACATTACATTCTCTAACACGTCTAGCAATTAATTGATTGTATTGTCCTCCAAAGTCTAGGATTAAAATTAATTCATTTTTCACTTGTTTTACCTCCCAAATAAATTTGTTTTATTTTATCATATTTTGAAGAAAAAGTAAAGAAATTGAAAATTCACTTGTAACTTTTTGTAAACTTGTAGTACAATATAAATAGAGATTATAAAAAGGAGGAAACAAATGATAGATTTACACATGCATACTACTTGTTCAGATGGAACAGATACGGTTGAAGAAATATTAAAAAAAGCAGAAAAAATGAACTTAGAATATATAGCTATTACAGATCATGATAATTGTAATAGTTATGAACAGTTAAAAGAAATAGAAGTAGAGAACATATTTCATGGAAAAATTATACCAGGAATTGAAATTAAATGTTCTTATTTAAAAAGAAACATAGAAATTCTTGGCTATAAAGTAAATACGGAAAAAATGAACGCCTTAATGAGAGAATTCTATAAAGATAAGTCAAGAGAAAGTTTACAAAAGAAGTATTTAGACATGCTATATGAAAAATGTTTAAAAATGGGATTAAAACTAACACCAAAAGAGGAAATTGTTTGGAACCCTAAGAATGATTGGGCTAGTCTTACGATTTACAACGATTTAAAAAAATATGAAGAAAATGAAAGTAAAGTACCAGAAGATATGTGGGAAAATTTTACGACCTTTACTAAAAAATATTGTGCCAATCCAAATCATATTTTATTTATCGATAAAAGTGAGGACTATCCTAGCTTAGCAGAAGCTATTAACATGGTAAAACAAGCTGGCGGACTTGTCTTCTTACCACATCTTTTTATTTACAAATGGGCTGAAAATAAAGAAGAGTTTATCAATGGAATTGTAGATAATTACGAAATTGACGGAATTGAGTGCTATTATAACTGTTTTACAGAAGAACAAACCAAATATTTAATTGAATTATGCAACCAAAAGAAATTATATAAAAGTGGTGGTAGCGATTATCATGGATTAAATAAGAAAAACCTTGAATTAGGTATTGGATATGGTGACTTGGAAGTGCCAAGAAAGATAATAGAAGAATGGATATAGGAGAGAAGAAAATGGATGAATCAAAAGTAGAGCTAGCAATTGATATTATGCAAAGAAAAATTGCACACTTTATTAGAAATAATAAAGAAACTAATTTAGAAAATTTTAAAGAACAATTACAACAGTTAATTGAGGAAGAAGAAAAAGTATACGAACTAGATGAAGAAACAATTCAAAAGGTATATGAAATTTATTTAAAAGAAATAAAAGAGGAGAAATAAGATGGGAAAATTTGATTTAACTAGAAATGACATTATACAAAATGCCAACCGATTTTTAACGTATATTTATGGAACATCAAAAAGTTCTAAAAATCCAGAGGTTTCATTTATTGTAGCTGGACCAGGAGCAGGAAAAAGTGGTGTAGAAATGTATTTGAAAAACCAATTAAAAGAAAGAGGAGAAAAAGCAACTGTTGTAGGATCTGATAAAATTGCTGAATTTCATCCTCACTATGAAGAAGCGCTTACAGAATTATTGCCAGAAGAACGTTATAATGTTACCAGACAATTTGTAAGACCTGCTACACCTATGATTTATAAAGAATTGCAAAAGCATAAGATTAATATATTAAATGAAAAAGTATTTAACAAAGGAGAAAGTGATATCGAATTTGTACGAACTTTTAAAGAAGCAGGTTATAAAGTAATTATTAATATGCTTGCAACTGATATTTTTGTAAATAGACTTTCTTGCTATCAAAGAGAAGCAAGAGCTTTAGAAGCTGGAGATTCACCAAGAGGAATTTCAAAAAAAGACCATGAAAAGATGTATAATGTTTTTGTAGAAGAAATTAGACAATTAGAAAAAGAAGGTTTATGTGATGAAATTAATGTTTATCAAAGAGGAAAAAGTATCAATAAACCAACATTAGTTTATCAGTCAGGGGATACAAAATATCAAAATTTTGTGGAAGCTTTATATACAGAAAGAACAAAACAGAGAAATGAACTTTTTGCTAATCCAGCTGAATATTTAATGAAAATAAAAAGAGCAAAAGAATCAATTCAATTAAATGGTATTAATCCACTTATTACCGAAAATTCATTAAAAGGATTGCAGGAGTTACAAGAAGACTTTATTATAGAATTAAATAAGGAAATAACAAGATAAAGGAATAAGAAAAAACTTATTCCTTTTATAATATCCCAGCTGTTGGAATATAACTTTCATCAGGAGGATACACAAATTCATCATTAGGCTTATCAACTCTTTTTAAATTAGTTACTTTAACAATTGGCATATCGCCATGATATTCACCTTTTACAATTTTGCCAGTCAATTCGACCCAAGTATCATTTTCAAATTCTTTTGCTGTATCATATTCACATAAAAAGCCGACCACAACTGATTGAAAATCAGAAGAAACAATCATATTTCGTGCTAAAATAAACTGATTCTCATTTAAATCTAAAACACGATAAACATATCCTGTAAAATTAATTTGAGTACCAACATAACTATCGATATTTTCATGAACCGTTTTTAAAATATTGGTATAATTAGTAGCCGATAATTTGCTAACCTGATTTTGTGGCAAACAAGAAGAATTTTCTTTGGCATTATTAGCACCATGAAAAACTTTAAAACTTACTATTCCTACAATAACAACAACTAATAAAACAATACCAATAAAAAAATATTTAAAAGTTTTACTACCATTAATTTTAATATTATAGACAAACATAAAAATCCTCTTTTCTAATCAGAATACTATTTACTTGAATTTATGTGAAAAACAAAAAAATATTCATAATCAGTAAAAATATGATATACTATAGGCAAAAGGGAAAGGAAGAAAACATGAAAAATATTGTGATAGGAATAGAAGGAACCGTAGGTTCTGGAAAAACGAGCATAAGTAGAGAACTATTAGAAAAAATTGAAAATTCAATCATATTACATGGAGGTAATATATATCGTGCTATTGTTTACGAAATGATGAAATTAAAAGTCATGCCACAAAAATTAGAAAATGTTGATATATTCGAAACAATGAAGCAATTAGAACTTGAGATAAAAATAGAAAATAGAGAAACTGTTGTATACAAAAAAGGAAAAAGAATAGAAGAAGAAAAGTTACAATCTGCCCAAACATCACTTGTTGTGTCCAAAGTAAGTAATAAGGCCAACAATGAAAAATTATACCAATTTGGAAAAAAGTTAATTGATACCTATCGAAAGGATTATCACGTAATATTATCTTCCAGAGATATTATCAAAATGTATCCAGCTGTTACTTATCACTTTTTTATTGATGCTTCTATAGAGGAAAGAATAAATCGAAAATATAAGCAATATGGTAAAAAAATAGCGAAAGAACAAATAAGAAAAATGTTAGAAGAAAGGGACAAATTACAAGAGAAAACAGGATATTATAAAATATATCCTCAAACGCAAAGAATTGATGTTACAGAATGTAAAACAGTGAAAGAAGCGGCAGAAAAAGTATTTCAATACATAAAATAAGGAGGACTGTTAGGATGGATTTTTTAGGAATAGTGGCATCTTATTTGTATATAGGAATTGTTATTGTAAGTGCGAAAATTTTTGAGAAAAAGGGAATTGAATTTAGTAGAAAGTTTATCCATATTATGTTAGGAAATTGGTGGTTTATTGCCATGTACTTTTTTACAAATGTATGGTTTGCTATGTTCGTTCCAATAACATTTGTAATCATAAATTACATTTCCTATAAAAAGAATTTAATAAAAGTGATGGAAAGGGATAAACAAGATGGGATTGGTACTGTATATTATGCGATTGCTCTATTAATATTAACAATCGTATCTTTTGGAATTTATCAAGAACCTTTATTAGGGTTAATTCCTAATTTAGTTATGTCATATGGTGATGGCTTTGCAGCAGTATTTGGCAAACTCATAAAAAGTAAAAAGTTTAAATTAAATGGAAGTAAAAAATCTTATGCTGGTTCTTTTACCATGTTTATTATTACAACATTGTTGATGGGAAGTTATTTATTTTTAAAACATAGGGAAGTATTTTGGCAAACAACGCATTGGCCACTTGTAACTATTATGATGGCATATTGTATAACTGCTATTGAAGCCATATCGGGAAGGGGAAGTGATAACATAACGGTTCCAATAAGTACTTTGGCAATGCTTATTTTGATTGGATAGCTTGCAAGATTATGTAAAATGTGCTAAAATAAGGAAGAAAACTTGTAACAATGAATTCTTTTTAAATAAGGAGGAAACAAAATGAAAGAATTAAAAAAGCGGTATAATCATATAACTAATGTAGAGATGGCTTTAATACCAATATTTATGATACTGCTATTAGCAACTCTGTTAGTGCTAATCATCAATATGACAAATCCAGCCAATTGGATTTTAATCCTAGCGGTTTCGATTTTATTTGTTATATTAGTTGTGTTAGATAAAGCCGAAAGAGAAGCCTTAAAGAATTTCTTCTTAGAAGGCTGTATCAATGGGAGAAATATGTATCTCTATGAAAATGTTAAATTGCAAGAAGAAGTAAAAGAAGTAATCCAAAAAGAAATGGGCAAAAACTTTTCTTTACCAATAGCAGGCATTTTCTTTGAAGAGCTGCAAAATGAGTATTATATCTATGCTATCTACAAGAAAAAGGGTACTACAGCAACACCATATCATATCGAAGAAGGAATGAAGGAGAATTTATACGAAATTATCCAGATTCCAGTTTTGGATTTAACAAAATTAGGATATCAAATTAGATTTACCGACTAGGTTTTACCTCATCTTACAAAATTTGTAAGGTGAGGTTTTTCTTTAGAATTATAAAAAAACACTTGCTAAATGTGAAGTTTAGTGATATAGTAACAAAGGAAAAAAGAACATAAAAAACATAAGAAGGGATTGAAAACAAAAATGAGTATATTTAACAAAATATTCAAATCATACAGTGAAAAAGAAGTAAAAAGAGTCATGCCATTAGTTGAAAAAATTAATGGACTAGAAGAAGAAATGTCAAAATTAAGTGACAGCCAATTAAGAGCCAAAACTGACGAATTCAAAAAACAATTACAAGAAGGAAAAACATTAGACGATATTCTAGTAGAAGCATTTGCAGTTGTAAGAGAAGCCTCTAAAAGAGTATTAGGAATGAGACATTTTGATGTGCAATTAATTGGTGGAATTATCTTACACCAAGGAAGAATTGCCGAAATGAAGACAGGAGAAGGAAAAACTCTAGTTGCAACTTTGCCTGTATACTTAAATGCACTAGAAGGAAAAGGAGTGCATGTTATTACTGTTAACGATTACCTAGCCAAAAGAGATAGTGAATGGATGGGAAAACTATATAAATTTTTAGGATTATCTGTTGGATTAGTAATTAGTGGAATGGAGCCAAAAGAAAAACAAGAAGCTTACAATGCAGACGTAACTTATGGAACCAATAATGAATTTGGATTTGACTATCTAAGAGATAACATGGTTATTTACAAAAACCAATTAGTACAAAGAGGATTACATTATGCTATTGTTGACGAAATCGACAGTATTTTAATTGACGAAGCACGTACCCCGTTAATTATTTCAGGTAGAGCAAACGAGTCATCAGGATTATACAAAAAAGCAAATGACTTTGTAAAAAGATTAACACCAAAAGTAATCGTAGAAGAAGATATCAAAGACTATGACCAAGCAGAAGACAATGAAAAATATGACTATATCGTAGACTTAAAAGCAAAATCTGCATCCTTAACAGGAAAAGGTATTAAAAAAGCAGAAGATGCTTTTAACCTAGAAAACTTCAATGATTTAGAAAATTCAACATTAGTTCATCACGTAAACCAAGCTTTAAGAGCCCATGGTGTTATGAAAAAAGACATTGACTACATTGTAAAAGATGGAGAAGTATTAATTGTTGACGAGTTTACAGGACGTATTATGTATGGAAGAAGATACAACAATGGATTACACCAAGCAATTGAAGCAAAAGAAAATGTAAAAATTGCAGACGAATCTAAAACATTAGCAACCATTACATTCCAAAACTTATTTAGAATGTATGACAAATTATCTGGTATGACAGGTACAGCTATGACAGAAGAAGGAGAATTTGAAGAAATTTATAACTTAGACGTTGTTGATATTCCAACCAATAAGCCAATGATTCGTAAAGACGAAAATGATGTTATTTACAAAAACGAAAATGCTAAATATAGAGCTATTGTAGAAAGCATTAAAAAGAGCCATGAAGTAGGACAACCAGTCTTAGTAGGTACAGTATCAATTGAAAAGTCAGAAAAGCTAAGCCAATTATTGAAAAAAGAAGGAATTAAGCATGAAGTACTAAATGCGAAATACCATGAAAAAGAAGCTGAAATTGTAGCACAAGCAGGTAAGTTTGGTGCTGTTACCATTGCAACTAACATGGCAGGACGTGGTACTGACATTATGCTTGGTGGAAATAGTGAGTTTTTAGCAAAAGAAGAAATGAGAAGAAATAAAGTGGCTCATGAAATCATCGAAGAAGCAGATACTTATTATGAAACAGATGATCAAGAAATACTAAAAGCAAGAGAACAATTTAGAAGTTTGGTTAAAAAATATGATGAACAAATCAAAGAAGAAAAAGAAAAAGTAATTGCAGCTGGTGGATTAAAAATTATAGGAACAGAAAGACATGAATCAAGAAGAATTGACAATCAGCTACGTGGGCGTTCTGGACGTCAAGGAGATAATGGTGAATCTAAATTTTACATTGGATTAGATGATGACTTGATGAAAATATTTGGTGGAGATGTCATTACAAAAGTATATAATACAATTGGTGCAGATGAAGATATGCCAATTGAATCTAGAATTATCTCAAATGCCGTAGAAAATGCGCAAAAGAAAGTAGAAGGAAGAAACTTTAGTATTCGTAAAAATGTATTGAAATATGATGACGTTATGAATGCGCAAAGAGAAATCATCTATAAACAAAGAAGACAAGTTCTAGATGGAGAAAATATCCATGACAGTATTGTTTCTATGATTGAATTTGTAGCAGACAATATAGTAGATATGTTTGTTGATGTAGAAACTTCAGAGTTAAATGTAGAGTCTTTAAACACAGAAATTATCAATATTTTTGGAATTGATATGTTAGACTATATTAAGAATAATAAAACAGATTCTAATGCCATTTCAGTAGAATTAAAGAAAAAAGCAATGGAAATCTATGCCGAAAAAGAACAAGAAATCGGTCAAGATGAAATGAGAGAGTTAGAAAGAGTGGTTATGCTTAAAGTAGTTGACGAAAAATGGATGAACCACATTGATAGCATGGACGAATTGAAAAATGGTATTGGTTTACGTGCTTATGGTCAAAAAGATCCAGTTGTTCAATATCGTTTAGAAGGATTTGACATGTTTGATGAAATGATAAATGACATTAAAGTAGATGTAACCAAGATATTAATGCATATTAGACAACAAGGAGAAACAAAAAGACAAGAAACCGTTAAAATTACAGGAGCAGCTTTAGAGGCAATTCATAGTGTAGATGGAGGGGCTAAAATAGGAACAGATGTTGATAGAACAGTTCGAAATGAAGGTCCTAAAGTTGGTAGAAATGATTCTTGTCCTTGTGGTTCTGGAAAGAAATACAAAAATTGTTGCGGAAAAAATTAATAGTAGAAATAGCGGAAAATAGATTTATCCGCTATTTTTAATTGACAAATTTAACATAATGTGATAAGATGACAAAGTAACGTTAAAAAATGACTTTAAGAAAGGTTGGTGCAACTATGATGAACGAAAACGTTAAGGAAGCTTATGAGAAAGTGGTTGAAGCTCGGAACATTTTGGCGTGTGTAGAAGAAACAGACGAGAAGGCTATCGACAAAGCTATGGGACAGCTGTTTACTGGCACTGTTTTTCTTCAAAAAGATGGAAAATATGGGCTTTTATCTAGGTTCCTCCAAGAGCAAATCTTTTCTTATTTCAAGAAAAGAGTAGATAAAGACTTTGTCTTGGAGTATACCTCTCGATTGATTGAAATGATTGAGAATGAAAACAAGCCTGCGTACGAGGAAGAAATCAAACAAATGTATGAAGATGCCAGAACTGCATTCGAGGAAGTTACCAGTACAATACAGGAGGGACTCAATGCTGCCAAAGAAAAGGTCAAAGAAGAGGGACCTAAGCGCGTAGCTGAAGCCGAGAAGAAAGCAAAAAAGATGGTACGAAAATTCGTTGATGGCTTCGATAAATGGCTGAATGAGGAGGAGCAGGAAGAAAACGCAGAATGCGAAGACGGAGACGAGTAAGCTAACCTGAAATTTCCAAACAACAATTGAATAAAGAACCTTATAGCAGGAGAATATATTTCTCCTGCTATTTTTTAGTTGCTTTAATTGACATAATTTCAAAAGAATGATATAATAGGTGAACGTAACATAGTAACCAATTTAATGTTTAAACAATGGAGGTAAAACACTATGGAAAATAACACACAGATGACTACACAGGCAACAGTTGAAACACCTGATGTAGGAGCAATTGGATTAGAGATTTCTGTTCCGACAACGAAAAATGATGTCATACCACTTAATTATGAGCAGGCATTAGCAACCTATTCAGAGCAAGAACGGCAGGAAATCTTAGAACTTGCAGATAGCATTGATGTTAGAAAAACAGAAAATGTTATGAGTTATGGTTCTATTGCAATGAAGAGGACATTTGAACAGTGTAAAGCTTTTCTTAAAGAGGAAAAAGGTTCGCAAGCTGATCAAATAGTCATCGCAAGAGTTATTGAACTTTCAAAAAAAGCTGCTAATGCTCATGAAGATTTCAATATGATTCTTCAAGAACCAAATCTTTTTCAAAAATTTTTGCTGAAACTTGCAAGTGGATCAAAAGGAAAGTCAAAAACAGAAGAGCTTCAAAAAAGTGCAGTAACTAGTTTTAAGTTTTTTGCGGAGTTGGCAACATCTTATGATTCATGGATTAGTATACTTAAAGGAGCAATGGCTGATATTACAGATGCTGCGATGAGCGATCTCGAAAATGTTTCTTGGCTGGAAAAGTACATTATTGCAGGTAAGATTGCAGAAGAACGAATTGTTAATGAAATGCAGGCAATTCAGGAACAATATCAAACAACTGGGAGATTGCAATATGCACATAGTTACCAAGAATTTAAGGAAGGACATGATATTTTTGAAATAGTAATGAACCGCCTTGAAGATTCTCGTGCTATGTATTATTTAAGTATGGGACAGTTGGCATTAAGTAAAAAGGGGAATATCTATCTCCAGGTTGCAATTAACACGAAGGGTAAGAATAGTATAGCCCTTGTAGGGCAACAATTACGTAATGCACTGTTAGATGCAAAGAATAAAGAAGTCTTAGAAGGGCAGAATGCAATTGTACGATTGAACGACGAACTTATAAAAGATGTTAGCCAAGCAGTTGGAATGACAGCAGAGCAGGCCAAGGAAGCAATGTACGCAAGTTTCTATAATATGGATGCGGCTAAAACAGCTTTTACCACAGTTATAAACTTTGGTGGAAGTATACAAAAAGACTTTGATGAAATGCGTACTAAGATGAAGGAAAATATTGCTGAACTCAATGGATTAGTTGAACAACTTGAGCCAGTTGTTGGTACATCTATTGAAACATTAAATACCGAAACAAGCAAAACTCCAACTGGAGTTGCTGGTCTGAAATTTTAATTTCAGGCAAAAAACGTGTCAAAAGGGCGAATTTTGAAAGAAATTCGCCCTTTTGTATTGATATTTTACATAAAATATGATATTATGTTTATGTTATTTTTTAAATAAACAATAGAAAGGAGAAAAGGGAAATTATGATTATAAGTTCTCAAGGATTTAGACATTTTACAGATGGAATTAACAATCAAGATTTTGGAATCGAAAGCGAAAAGATGGTACTCATTTTAGATGGATGTAGTGCTGCAAAGTATTCTGATTCTGGAACACGGTTGTTTGGACAGCTTTTCTCAAGAAAGGAGGAATGTGATAGCTTAGAAAAATTTGAAGATAATGTAAAAAGTGTTTTTGATGACATACTTACGATGTTAAAAAAGTATTATCCAATAAGCAATGACCTCGAAAACAACTACATTATGGAAAATCTTTTGTTTACAATCATAGCTTGTTTTGAAACAGAAGATAAGTACATTGTGAAACTTTTTGGAGATGGCTACATTATTACCCAAAATGCAAAGGGATTATTAAGTTATATGAAATTTGCATATGGAAGTTGCCCACCGTACTATGCCTACAAATATTGTAGGCAGATGGTACCTACCTTCAAGGATTATCAATTTAAGACATTTACCTTTGATAAAACAGTTTTTAAGAAGGTATTAATTGCTACTGATGGAGTTATGCCAATTATAAAATTTGACATGAAAGATATAGATACCAGCATTGTGGCTGGAAACTTTTCTTTGATACAAACAATTCTCAAAGAAAGAAGGATGTCTTTTCATGATGATATTACAATTGGAATGTTAGGAGGTAAAAAATAATGGGTATATTAGACAGTTCAAAAATAAAGGGTAAAAAATGGAGAAAGAAAAGGGATGAATATCCAACAACAGTTGAACAACCTAAAAAAGAACAACAACCAATTGGAAAAGAACGTGCTTCCAGACTTGTGGATCCTAATTTAGAATTTCAATTGATGTATGGGCTTCCAGAAGAAGGAACAACTTCTAAAACAGGTTTTGAAAAACCAGTTATTCCAAGACCAATTATTAAGCGGTTGGTGAAGAAAGAACTTACCATTATTTTGGCGGAAAATACGGCTACAGTAGGGAAAGAAAAAGATACTGTTTTACGAATTGTCAAAAATTTTGCAAAATCAGATTTAGTATGTATCATTAATTATGATGATACAGTAAAACAAAGTGAAATTTTTGAAAATTCTGATACCACTAATTCTACTGTACAATACCATGAAATGGTGGGAGAAAAGGCATGTTTATTTGATGCTTTGATTCAGCTTGAGAAAATAGTCAATGAAAAATACTTATCAATCGAAGAAACAGAAACTGATAGACTTCAAATTGATAAGATTAATATCATTGGCATTGGAACTTGTAGAGACAATGGCTCTGTTACTTCGAAAGAAGAAGCATTGAACAGTTTTTACAAGGTAGCGTCAAAAGTTAAAGTAGCAACCAAATATTTTTGCCTTTCAGAAGAATATTTTAGGGAGGCAGCAGAGCTTGGTTTTCATTCAATTGGTTCTATTCCTAGAACTTTTCAATAAGAGAATAGGAGGAATATAACGTGACTTTTATGCAAAAAATTTATGATTTTTTTAACAATATTTTTTCTTCGTTTTCTTTGGAAACGATGGAAAATAATATTCCTGAGCTTGGTTCTACCGAGCAAAATGATACTTCTGTAGATGACCTTAATCATGAGGAAGAAGCAGAAGAAATAGAAGAACGCATAAACGTTGCTAAGAGAACATTAATGACAAAACTTTACCAACTTGAGCAAGAAATCGCTATCTTTGAAAATGATTTTCCGGAAGAATACAATGGATTTTTGCAAAGGATAGAAAATTTAAGAGCTTCTTACAATTCAAGTTTGGAAGAGCTTAAAAAATTGTTAACTTTTGAAATTGATCCAGATAGTGATACTTCCAAAATTGGCGAGGTAGTTAGGCTTGAAAAGGATATTCGAAAGTTCATTGAAAGCACAGTAAAGTTTCACATTATCTCAACACGCTTACAGCGACTAATTAAAAAATTGAATATTTTATACAACGTTTCGATTGTCCATTCGAAAGAATGTGAAAAAGCGAAGGTTTGCTCACAGCTCGAAAAAGCCATACAGCAGGAAAGAAAGACGATAGAAGAATTCAAAAATTTTTTAGCAGACCGGCAATTAAAAGAACGGGTGATAGAGCTATTATCGTATGTAGATTATCAAATTTTTAAATCAAGTGTACGTAACGCTAGTAAATCACCTGATATCTTGCTGAAGGAAACTTCGGTTATGCTGGTAGACTTGGATGACTTCGATTATGGAACGGTTTACATGGCCTTCCTAAAGAATGAGTTGAGAGACTTACTTGAACTTTTATCTTTCATTTCTGATGATGAATACTATAGAGCTTTGAAAAAGAGAGCGGAAAAATTACTTACTTATTTTGCCTATACAGAACATCCCGAAAAAATGCTGTTAGAGCATGATTTTTGGAATGAAATTTTAACATTTGAAACAGATTTGTTTGAGATGTTAAAACTTAGTGGGGTTGCGGAAGAAAAAATCAAGGTAAAATTGCTTGCTGAAATGGATATAACAGTAGACGAAGAAGAAGTTTTAGTTTCTCCTATCACTACGGCAAAAGTAGCCTTAGTAAGTATTTTTGCCAAAACACACGATGAACGTGTAGGGTTACTGATGAAACTACTAAGAAATTTATCAGAGGAGATTACCTACAAAGAAATTTATTTCTTGTTATTGCTTTTTGATGTACTTGAGGTGGTAGAAAATACCTCGAATGATTTGAAGAGACATATCGAGAAATATGTTAGGAAATATCCTTATCATTCAAAAACCATAACAGAAAAGAAGCAAAAAGTACTAAATATTACTAATAAGGAATATGTCGTTATTTTTCATTTAGATAGCGATGAAACAGAAGCTGTTCAAATACTTCGAAATTTGAATTTTGATTTCAAAGTAACAAATAGCAATGTATTTTTAAATTCCTTTTACTTTAATGGTTTAGAGAATGTATTAAGTAACTTACAAACAAACACAAACAACTTATAAAATGGAGGTAAAAACAATGGCTAACTTTTATGATTTTTCTTCAGATAGGATTAACGTTTATTTACTACTTTTGGATTCATCGAATTCTATGGAGGATGATGAACGCAACTGTCGAAGGGGACTTACGTTATTTAAGGAAAGCTTTGAAACATTTTATTTAAAAAATTCTATCGTCGTATCTGTTTGCCGGTTTAATGAGTATTTCTCTTCTGGCGAATTTAGACCAGTAAGAGAGATGGATACCCACTATTATACAAGTGGTGCAACTGCGTTGAATTACGCAATTTCAAAATCTGCAGATCTTCTTTGTGATTATGTTCGTGAAGTTGTTAAACGTACAGGGATTGTTCCAAGAGCAACTTTTGTGTGCTTTTCAGACGGAGAACCTTGCCGTGATAGAATGACGTATGAACAGGGAAGAGAAGCTGTTGCTAGAATGAACTATTCTGGAATAGATACAGCATTTGCAGCATTTGGTAAAGACATTAGTGCAGAATATGGAAGAAAGCAGGGATTTAAGGCGACTATCGATGTAACAAATCGATCTACACTCTTGAATTTCCTTGGAGTTACTCTTCCGAATTCGTGTAAGGAACAATCACAGAGTTATAAATCTTTGGGAGCGGACTTTTTTAGTCAGGGAATACATTCAAGAAGCCAGTCCCAGGGATATTCTCAAAGAACGGCTCAAGTCTTAGAAGACGATGATTGGATTGATGCAATATAGGGCGTAGGGGGATGAAATTCCCCCTACAGACTGAGAAAAAAGGAGAAAACTTATGAATGATAAATTTAGAAAATTTATTTTCAATAATTTCGAAAAAAACTCTTATCAATTAGTATCTGAAGCTGTCGGAAAAGAAAAAATCTACTATCAGGATGGAAAAATAGTTACTTTGATAGAAGATGAAGAAGTTGGAAAACGGCTTTTTCCTATAGTAAAAAGTCTGAAACAATGGAAAGAAACCATTTCGTCTAAGAGACATATTGATTTTAAAGTTACAGATTTTATAGCTGATAAATCAAATTGTGTGCAAATGTTATTTGCTGATATACAATGTTCAGTAGATGAGTGGAAACAACTAGGAGACTTTGAAAAGCTCCAAGAATTAGTTTCTTTTGCGCAGGAAATGCAGGAAAAGGGGTATACCATTGACGAGGCCGTTTTTGATAAGGAAGCATGTATCTATTTATCTAATTTTCTTTCATTTTTTAAGCTTGAGGGCACAGAAAAAAATGGATGTCTTATAAAATATGTTCATTATATACTCTCAGGTGAAGATAATATGGAAGAATTTTATCGGACAATTATCGAAGAAAACAAAATTTGTAGATTATGTGATTTTCCTTATGGAATGTCGGTTATTCAAATGTGTTATAACTATTGTGCAGATGGAACCATTCCAAATATTAATTTTGTTTTATATAAGGAAGGTATAGAACGTTTTCTATCATCTTGGAATTCTAATGTATCTATTAATAATAGCATTATAGTTGGCAACCCTGATTTTAGTGCTAAATTGCCAGTAACAGAAAAGACAGAAAATTATACAGTTTATGATAACCGTATAAAAATCTATCGAGAAATGGATGATAAATTTAGCAAACTTTTAATGAGTGGGGCAAACGAAGGATTTCTTAATTATACAAAGGAAGATTTAGAAGACTGTTTTAAAACTTTCGTTGTTGATTTTGATAATAACATTATTGGATATGAATATGAATGCACAGCTGGTAAAAATAAATCAACGATTTTAGATGTTGCATTTGAAAGCCAAGCTGACATCCTTAATTTTGTTTCTAAGTTAAGCAGTTATCTTCATGGACTATCTGCGAAAGTGCATTCTCAGTTTGAAACAGATAAACATGAATTTGACATAGAAACAGAGGTAGTGTATTATCCAAACAACAATTTTAAAATTGTTGGAGTTGATAGCTTATTTAGACTTGTTTCGGAAAGTCCTCAAAAGATAGACGAAGATATCACCATGTTATTTTTCAAATTGCTTCGTGCTTATTTAGAAAAAACGTATGGTGAAATTTCAGACAAATTAACTCTTTATGAGAAAAAGGAAGTTAGATATCTATCTCCTAGGCTTGCAAAAGAATTCTATAAATTTGTTATAGGAAAAGAAGTAGACATTGCTAAAGCAACTGAGAAATTTAATAGATTTATCCTGTATGATGAGAAACCTATTGATAATAATTTGTTGTTTGACAGAAATTTTCTATACAATCCATTAGAAACGGTTTTCTTATTTGAACAAGAAGTGAAAAATAAGTATAATGTGAAGATGGAAAGAAATACAAAACAAAGGCTACCAGATGGAAGACTTTTAGTAACTTTCAATCAGAGAGAAAACATTTATACGCTAGCAGGAAAAATGAATTCTTTGAATGACGAGATTGCAAATAAGTTTTACGGTTTTAATAAATATGTAGAATTTGTTGAAATATCGGAAATTATTTATTCTTTCGATTTCAGTTCGGAGAATTTATATTATGTTTCAGGGTATATAACAACACCTTTTTTTGGAAAGCCAATCACAATGGATGGTTTTTTAAAGTATAATAACAAGGAAATCTTACAAATTACTGGGAGGTTAATGACTAACTTTGGTAGATACTTTATCCATTGGTCAAATATTTATATAACTTCTCGAAATGATGAGTTTTTCTTCTATATCAACAAATTGGATGAACCTTTTGAAATCTTAAGAAGTGGTGTGGACTCAACAACAGAATTTATTGAAAAATTCTTTAATCTATTAACAAACAGAGGGTATAACCCAAATGCTTTTGTAGATTTAGGATTAAATGAGTATTGCGATGAAATGTATTTGATTTCTCTTGCTCAAGACATGGATGCTTATTGTGAAGAACATAAAATTTATTATGATAGTTCGAAAAAAATGTGTCCAGTCTGCTTGAAAACACTTCAAGTTATAGAAGATGATGATTTGGAGCACTTTCTTAAAGAGTTTGAAGATAACTATGCTATCCATTATATGCTTTCTTGGGATTACAATCTTAAGATTTACAAAAAAGGAAGTGTCAATATGGCAAAAATAGAAGCAAATATTGATAAAATAATTGCTAAAAGAATAAGCGAACAGGCTTATCCATTACAGCAAGATTGTTTTCTTCCTTACAAAAAGGCTTTAGATAGTAAACGAAGGTTTATAGGATATGTTTATAAAAGGGTATATTTTAATATCTCAGATTTCAAAGATATAAAGGATACAAAAAACTTACGAAACCTGCCAAGAGTTAAGAGCTTAATACGGTTAATTTTACAAGTAAAAGAACTTGTTAACAATCAGCTATATTTCATTCAAAATCCATTTGGTGATGTTTTCTTAAGTATGCACCATAAAGGACAAGTACAAATTGCTAACGTTGATTTTTTAGGAGAAGAAGGAAAAAAGGCAAATACCATAAAATGGACATGCCAGTATATCCTTAATGTAATTAACTTAGATAAGGATATTGATATCTCTTTTGGAATTTTGAAACAAAAAGAAGATATAGATTACCTTTTAAACTTACTTCGTGAATATGCTGAAACTCTGACCATGTATTGTCCTATTCACAAAATTTATTATAAGGCAGATTATTTATTCTGTCCTAGATGTGTGGATAGAGCAAAAATGAAAAAGTTGGATATTAAGTATGTAAATGCTTCTGATATTTCTGATTGGAAGGAATTCGACCGAGGTGGCGAAGCTGTTATATACGAATATAAAAATAATAGTGTAGCAAAAGTTTTTAAAGAAAATCAAATCGATTATCCTTTTAAGTGCCAAATTCTTTCTGCTATTATGGGGAAAATAGAAATTTTGGAAGAAATCAACCAGCAAAAGAATAAGTTTAAGTACATTATTCCCAAGAAACTTCTTGTTGATAAGAAGACAAAACAGATTTTAGGCTACATTATGGATGAAAAGGTAAAAGGTAAACCAGTTGCTATTTTATCTGATACAAAGGAGGTAGCTGATTTAGGTTTTACTCGTAAAGATGTACTCGAAATTTTAATTACAGTAGGTGAGGGAATTCAAACTCTACACGATAAGGCAAATATCTTTATTGGTGACTTGAATGATGCAAATATTCTTTTTGATGAGGATAAAAATGTGTATTTTCTGGATTTTGACGGAATGGGGGTAGATAATATTATACCACTTTTTTGGACTGCTAGGTATATTGACCCACTATCTAAAAACAATGGAAATATTACGAAAAAGGATGATTGGTTTTCATTTGCTATTCAGGCATTTTATTATCTTACATTTATCCATCCTTTTAATGGAGCTTATGAAGTAGATGGACACATCTTGGACATACCTGAAAGAATGGAACAGCGTTTATCTCTTTTAGGAAATCATGGCATAATGATTCCTCCTATTGCAGTACCATGGGATGATTGGATGAGTGCAGATTTGCAAAATGTTTTTTTGAACATTTTCGAAGGAGATGTTAGACGCAGTATTGTTCCAGAACTTAAGGCTCAATATCAAGCTTTATCTACAGGAAAGACGAAAAAGAAGGATATTATTCCTATTGGCTCCAAGTTTATTGCCAAAAAGAACAATCCTTTTTCTGGAAATGTAGTTCGAGTTATCAATGCTTGTTCTGCTATATGTGGTAAGGATAATGATTATTATGCTGCTATATTAGAAGATGAAACAGAATACAATGCACATTTTCCAAATTGTATGCAAATTATTGATATCCTGCCTTTATATGGCTATACCATTGCTTTAGCAGTATACTCAGATAGAATTGTTGGATTTGACATTCGGTCAGATTATCAAGTTTTTGAAGAGGACTTCTGCTATGACACAGATAACGTTGTAGTAAATGGTAATGTTCTATACTTACGTAAAGAACATATTATCCACAAAATTGAGTTTGGTTTAGTTGATGTCATAGGACGAGATAAAATCAAATTCTTGGAAAAACAAGAAACGGTTGGTTTTTTAGTACAATTCAATGCAAAATTTATGCAAGTTAAGCGTGACGAAGAGGGAAGAGATAAGATTTATTGCAATAGCGAAGAGCTTTGCCAAATCGATTCGAATTCCAATTCTAAGTATAACATTCTTTATGATGATGTCTCAAAGATGTGGTTAGTAATTAGTAGTACAGGAAAATTCCTTACGATTAACGCATCAAACGGGCATTACGAGGAAGGTCAAATTCCAGCAGAGATTAATGACATGAATGTAAAAAACGTCGCCTTTAATAAGGAAAATATTTACATTCCTAGTCAGGACAATCTGCATATTATCAAAACAAGTAAAATGACCCATAAGAAGATGGAGTGCAATATTATAACTCCAAATTCGCATTTGTGCAATTTTAATTCTCGAGGTTTCAGTGTAATAACAGATTATATTTTATATGATGTTACTAAGAAATAAGAGAGTGTAGGAGCACATCAAAACCTGCCAATTAATATTGGCAGGTTTTTTATATTGTATATTTTAAATAAATGTGTTACTATACAATAAGAAAAAGAAAGGAAAAATGAGAAATGAAGCAAATAAATGGAATTATGATGCAGTGTTTTGAATGGTACTTATCATGTAATCAAAACTTATGGAACGATTTAAAAGAAGAAGCACCTAAGTTAGCTAAAAATGGAATAACTGCGGTATGGTTACCACCAGCTTATAAAGGAATTGGAGGAAAAGACGAAGTTGGATATGGTGTTTATGATGTATATGATTTAGGAGAATTTGACCAGAAAGGAACGATAAAAACAAAATACGGTTCAAAAGAAGAATATTTAGAATGTATTCAAGTATTGAAACAAAATGGTATAGAAGTATATGCTGATATTGTCTTAAATCACAAAATGGGGGCAGATGCTTTGCAAGTAATCCCAGCATCTAAGGTGGACTGGGCAGACCATAATCATGAAATAGGAGAAGAAATTGTAAAAGTTGCAACAAAATATACTTTTCCTGGTAGAAAAAATAAATACTCTGATTTTGAGTGGAATTGGACCCATTTTGATGCTATTGATTACAATAATATGAATGGTGAACATGCTATTTTTAAATTCAAAAATAAAACATGGGGAAATGAAGTAGATGAAGAATACGGAAATTATGATTATTTAATGGGAGCAGATTTAGACTTCGAAAATCCAGAAGTAGTAGAAGAATGTAAAAAGTGGGGCAAATGGTATTTAGAAACAACAGGAGTAGATGGATTTCGATTAGATGCTATCAAGCATATTCCAGCTTATTTTTATAAGGAATGGATTACCTATTTAAGAGAAACTTCAAAAAAATCTTTATTTACAGTAGGAGAATATTGGACAACAGAAGTAGAAAAATTGCATCGCTATTTAACAGAAATAGAAGGAGAAATATCAGTATTTGATGTACCTCTACACTATCATTTGTATGAAGCTTCTAAAAATACAGAATATGACCTAAGGAATTTATTTAGCAAAACCTTAGTGCAAGAAAATGGCAGTAGAGCAGTAACCTTTGTTGACAACCATGATACACAACCTGGTCAGGCTTTAGAGAGCTTCATAGAAAGTTGGTTTAAATTGCCTGCTTATGCGATTATTTTATTAAGAAATACAGGATATCCTTGTGTATTTTATGGTGATTACTATGGTATTCCACATGACAATATACCAAAGGTAGAAAACTTAGAAACGATTTTAAATTTAAGAAAAGAAAAAGCTTATGGAGAACAGCATGACTACCTAGATGACCCTCATTTTATTGGCTGGACACAAGAAGGAGATGAAGAACACTTAAAATCTGGTTTAGCAGTTGTGATATCAAATGGAGGAGATGGAGAAAAAACAATGTATATAGGAAACCATTTGGAAGGTCATACTTTCATAGATGCTTTAGGAAATTGCGAAGAAGAAGAAGTAATAATAGATAAAGAGGGGTATGGAATTTTTAAAGTAAAAGGACGTTCTGTATCAGTTTGGGTGGAAAAATAGCCATAAACAGTGCTTTTTATATACTTGAAATTCAAAGTAAAATGCGATATGATAAGAAAAAAGGAGAGTGATAAAAAATGTTAGAGTTAGAAGAAAACACAAAAGTACTTCAAGCTTTAAAACAAAAATTACAAGAATTGGGTGAATCTCTTTGACATTGCTGGACTAAATAAACAAATAGAAGAATTAGAAAAGAAAACAATGGAAGAGAATTTTTGGGGAGATAACAAAAACTCCAGTAAAGTATTAGCTCAAATAAAAGCAATAAAGAATAAAACCAATCAATATACTGAAATAAAAAATGAAATTACTAATTTAGAAGAATTAACTGAATTAGTAGAATTAGAACCAGATGAAGAAATTGTAAAAGAAATTTTAAGAAATACAAATAAAACACAAAAACAAATTGAGAAATTTGAAGTTGCTACTTTTTTATCTGGAAAATATGATAACAACAATGCAATTGTTACCATTCATCCAGGAGCAGGGGGAACGGAATCACAAGATTGGGCAGAAATGTTATATCGAATGTATACAAGATGGGCTACTAAAAACAATTATGAAGTCAAAGAATTAGACTATTTAGAAGGGGAAGAGGCTGGAATAAAAAGCGTAACCTTTGAAATTGTAGGAGAAAATGCCTATGGATATATGAAATCAGAAATGGGTGTACATCGATTGGTAAGAATTTCGCCTTTTGATAGTGGAGGAAGAAGACATACTTCTTTTGCTTCTTTAGAAGTTTTACCAGAAATAACAGATGACATTGAATTAGAGATCAATCCAGATGATTTAAGAGTAGATACCTATCGTGCTTCAGGAGCAGGAGGACAACATATCAATAAAACTTCTTCAGCAGTGAGAATAACACATATACCAACTAACATTGTAGTGGCTTGTCAATCGGAACGTTCACAAATTCAAAATAGGGAAACAGCTATGAAGATGCTAAAATCTAAATTATTAGATTTAAAGGAAAAAGAGCAAAAAGAAAAAATTGAAGACCTAAAAGGCGTTCAAATGGACATTGCATGGGGAAGTCAAATTCGTTCTTATGTATTTTGTCCTTATACTATGGTAAAGGACCACAGAACCAATTATGAAGTTGGAAATGTACAAGCAGTTATGGATGGAGAAATTGATGAATTTATGGAAAGTTATTTAAAACTAAAATTATGAAATTAAACTTTTTTGGTATTTTACATATAATATAGAGAGTAGATTTAGAATAAAATCCGCTCTCTATATTATTTTACAAAAGGCGAGTGATTTAAAAGTGGACACAATCATTTTAAAGTTTGGAGGAAGTTCTCTTGCTGATAATGAAAAATTAAAAATGGTAGCTGAAAAAATAATTGGATTATATCAAAAAAATCATAATATTGTGGTTGTAGTTTCAGCACAAGGAAAAACAACAGATAAGTTAATTTCAGAAGCAAAAGAGCTGTCTTCCATAGTACAAGACAGAGAAATGGATGTATTATTAAGTACCGGAGAACAAATTTCGACAGCTAAGTTAAGTATGTTATTAAATCAAATGGGATATCGAGCTGTTTCATTAACTGGTTGGCAAGCAGGAATTTATACCAATAATACCAATCAAAATGCAATGATTAAATGGATTGATACGGCAAGAATAAAACAAGAATTAGAAAAAAGAAATATTGTTATTGTTGCAGGATTTCAAGGAATGAATGAAAATAGAGATATTACAACATTGGGAAGAGGAGGGTCTGATACAACTGCAGTTGCGATATCAGCGGCGTTAGGTGCTAAGAATTGTTATATTTTTTCTGATGTAGATGGTGTTTATACAACAGATCCAAATAAAATACCTAATGCTAAGAAATTGCCAGCAGTTTCCTATGAAGAAATGTTGGAAATTTCAAGTGAAGGAGCAAAAGTATTGCATAATCGTTGTGTGGAAATTGGAGAAAAATTTAAAGTACCTATTATTACAAAATCAACATTTAATAATAAACCTGGAACAGTCATATCTGACATAATTGAAGAAAATACAGTTAAAAGTATTGTAAAAAAGGAAGTTTCTAGAATTTCTGTTATTGGAAATGGTATGATAAGGAATTTCTCTATGATAAAGAAAATATTAGAAATAATAGAAGAAAACAAATTAGAAATATTAGAATTTAATGTAACAGAGTCGAAAGCATCGATTACTTTTAAAACAACGGTAAATGATGAGATTTTGAAAAAAATACATGGAATTATGTAAGGGCAGAAAGAAGAGCAAAGCTTTAAAACTTTGCTCTTCTTTCGATTGATTATGTGTGGAAATGAGCAGAGTATACATCTGCTATCCCGTTTGTGTTAATTCGGTAAACCTTCTCTGAGTCAAGATTAGAAATCTGAACTGCTTCATCTAAATAGTCTTTTAAATATTGACCATAACTGATACGTGTTTCAGGTTCGCCATGTGTGATGAAAACAGAACTCAAATCATTTAAACTTTGTGCGAAAGCCCGCAATTCATTCCTTTTGGCATGAGCAGAACGCTCACCAGACCATTTGAATTTACATCTCTTTGTTAAAGGTATCCCTGCGTAGGTTACTGCATCTCCATAATCAGCTTCTATTAAAACAGAAGCTTTTGATTCTGGTGAACAATAGCCCAAATAATGGATAAGGGCATCGTCTCGTTCAATGTACTTACAGATGTAACTCTGGATTGGACCGTAACTTCCCATGCCACCAGGTGATAAGATGATTTTTGGTGATTTATCAGCAATGATAGCTTTACGGATTTCACGTTTCTCTTTCCGATCTACTGTATGAAAGTTTTGTGGAATGAAATCAGTTCTCACTTTCCTTACGCCTAAGTCACAGGCACGATACCTCTTTGTATATTCTAAGGAACTGTAACCGTCTCCCCAGATTGGTATATCAAGTGGTAACAAATTTTTTTCCTGCATGTTTTTTAGATAGAAAAGCATTTCCTGAAATCTGCCCTGTGAAAAAGCAGGGAATATAACTGTTTTCCCATCCAATATAGCTTCTTTTGTATTTTTAACAATACAAGGGGCAAATTTAGGGTCGTTGGAATCGATGTCACCATAGGTTGACTCTGTGAACAGTGCCGATATGTGCATATTTCGCACACTTTCCGGAAGTGATTCCACATTAAAGAACATGTTTTTGTCATTATAATCTCCAGTAAAAAGAAGATTAATGTTTTCTCTTTCGGCATAGCTAATTTGTACCAATATAATAGCAGCACCAATTAAATGCCCATTGGGATACATGACAACTTTAATGTTTTTGTGAGGTTTGATAATGCGTTTGTAACAGCATCCTACCATTAATTTTAAGGTGTCGTCTACATCTTTTGTATCGTATAACCGATATCCAGTAGCGGCATCTCTAATTTTGCAACTGTCATATAAAGCTACATCAATTAATTGATGCGTACCATAACTTGAAAAAATAGGATTACGATAACCCTGTTTAACAAGTAAGGGAAACAGGCCTATATGGTCCACATGGTTATGCGTTATAAACACTGCATCAGTTTCCTCTGCATCAAATGGAATAATCCAATTTTTGCTACTTGCGTCTGCTTCTCCCTGAAAAAGTCCACAGTCAATTAAAAACTGAAAGGTTTTTCCGTTTGGAAAATGAACTTTGAACCGATTGCAAGAACCAGTTACGCTAGAACTCCGTGAAAAAGCTTCCACGTAAAAGTCCTCGTTTTTTTGAATTAACATATAATAATCAGCCTCCTATTCATAGTTTGAATATGGTAATTACTACGAGTTTCACGGCGATTATATCATATTTACATAAAGAAATCAATACAATTATACAAACAATCCTAAAAAATTGTTCTAAATAAGACAAACCGTGAATATATTAAGTTAGCAAGGAAAAAACGAGATAGGAGGCAAAATAAATGATGATAGATGAAAGAAAAACAATTGCAACAGGAGTTATTCAAAATGTTATTTTAGAAAACAGGGGAAAGTTAAGTATATCAGGCGTTCTAGATGTTTTGAGTTTTGATGATCAAGTTGTTATTTTAGAAACAGAATTAGGATTATTAACAGTAAAAGGAGAAAATATTCGAATTAACAAGCTAAGTATCGATACATCAGAAGTAATTGTAGAAGGAAGTATTTCTTCTTTAGCCTATAGTGACAAAGAAAGCGAAAAACAAAAAGGAAGTAGCTTATTGGGCAAAATTTTCAAATAAAAGAAGGAGAGAGGAGTCAAATAATGGTTTCAAATCAGGCATATTTATTTTTGGTGTTTATTGTAAATGGAGTATTAATTGGTCTATTATTTGATTTTTTCAGGATTACTAGAAAAGTAGTTCGTACCAATGACCTTATAACTTATATAGAAGATGTTTTATTTTGGATTTTAGCAGGAGCTATTGTACTTTACTCCATATTTGTTTTTAATAATGGAGAGCTGCGTTTATTTATGTTTTTAGGAATTGTATTAGGAGCCTTTGCCTATATGATATTCATTAGTTCTTATATTATAAAAATTAATGTAAAAATAATCAATACACTAATAATTCCTTTTAAGGTCGTTTTTAAAATATTACACAAGATATTTTTCAAACCTTTTACCTTTATATTTATCAATATTAGAAAAAGTTTTACAAAAATCGGCATGAAATTAAAAAAACAGAAAAATCTTGTAAAAAATTGAAAACAAAAGAAGGAAAATAAGAATAAATGTAGAATATATAAATGTGATACATAAAAAATGGAGAGATTACGGATGATGAAAAAAACAAAAATTTATAAAAAAATATTAATAATAGGAATTGCTATCTATGTTGTATTTACATTAGTAAATCAACAGAAGGCATTAAATCAATATACTAATACGAGCAAGGAATTAACCACTCAAATTGAAGAACAAAAAGAGCAAAAAGAGCAACTTGCCAAAAAGAAGGATGATGTAACTTCATTAGATTACATTGAACAAATAGCAAGAGAAAAATTGGACATGTATTATCCAAACGAAAGAGTATATGTAGATAGAGGAATGTAATTTTCAAAAATTATATTCCTTTTTTTGTAAAAAATATTCCTTTTTGGAAAAATTTGTGTTATAATAAATATGTTATTATTTCGATATCAAATTTCCCCATCAAAAATAAAATAAAAAATAAGGAGGATTTTTATGTTAAACATAGAATCAATGACTTTAATGGAATTAAAAGAGCTAGCAAAAGAACATAACATAAGAAACATTTCAAAGTTAAAAAAAGAAGAACTAGTAACTGTTTTAAAGCAAATTACTAGCCAAACAAACAAAGTGACAGAAATAGTAGAAGAGATAGAGGAAGTAGAAAAGCCAGAAAGACAATATGATGCTAATGGTGAGCCAATCGTAGATTACAAACTAACCAGTGATGGCGATGAAATTGTAGAAGGGATTTTAGACATATTACCAGATGGATATGGATTTTTAAGGGGAGAAAATTTCCTATCTAGTGATAAAGATGTTTATATTTCCATGATACAAATTAGAAGATTTAGACTAGACACAGGAGATGTCATAAAAGGAATTTCACGATTTAGAGAAGGAGAAAAATTCCCATCTTTAATATTCGTTGGTGAAGTAAATGGAGAACATCCAGAAAAAGCAATGAGAAGAAAAAGATTTGATGAATTAACACCAATCTATCCAAATGAAAGACTAAAATTAGAAACAACATCTAATGACTATGCTACTAGAATTATCGATTTAATGTGTCCAATTGGAAAAGGGCAAAGGGGAATGATTGTAGCACAACCAAAAGTTGGAAAAACAACATTAATGAAAAAAGTAGCTAATAGCATATCTACTAATAATCCAGAAGCAGAATTAATTGTATTGTTAATTGATGAAAGACCAGAAGAAGTAACAGATATGAAACGTTCTATTAAAGGACAAGTTATTCATTCTACTTTTGATGAACTACCAGAACACCATGTAAAAGTAGCTGAAATGGTATTAGAACGTGCTAAAAGATTAGTTGAGCAAGGAAAAGATGTTGTCATCTTATTAGACAGTATTACAAGGCTTACAAGAGCGTATAACCTAGTAATTCCTTCTTCAGGAAGAACTTTATCTGGAGGTATTGATCCAGCATCCTTACATAAACCTAAAAAATTCTTTGGAGCTGCAAGAAACATTGAGTTTGGTGGAAGTTTAACCATTTTAGCAACAGCTTTAATTGAAACAGGAAGTAGAATGGACGATGTTATCTTTGAAGAATTCAAAGGAACAGGTAACATGGAAGTTCATTTAGACAGAAAACTATCAGAAAGAAGAATTTTCCCAGCTATTGATATCAATAAGTCTGGAACAAGAAGAGAAGACTTACTATTAACACCAAAAGAAAAAGATACTGTTTTTGCTTTAAGAAAAGCAATGAACAGTATGCCAGTTGCAGATGTTACTGAACAAGTAATTAGTCATATGACACAATCTAAGAATAATGATGAATTTATTGACCAGATGGAAAGTTATTTAAGAAGATTTAAATAAAAATAGTTGTAATTTTATGAAAACCGTGATATACTATTGCTAACTTTTAGGTAGCAATAGTATTTTTTTGAAAGGAGAGTGCAATATGAAGGAAGAAAGCAACAATCAAAAAAATCATAATACAATACAAGAATTTTTATTGTATTATGAAGCTGTCTTTAATGAAGATGGTAGTATAAAACTTTGCGGACGGGAGAAGTGTAAGAAATTGATAGAAATTTCTGAAGAGCTTTGCGTAAAAGTAGAACCAGAAGGAGGCAGCTCAAAAGAAGCGCTTTGTCCTAAAGTAGCAACTGGTGAATTTGGTTCAAAAGAAACAGGCTTTATCTATGAAGTAGCAGTAAAAGCATTAAAAGAGTTAATAGATGTATGGCTTTTTATGCAAGATAATAAGTAGAAAATAGCCAAGTAAAAGATGCCAAACACTTTAACAAGAAAATTCAATAGTAGGAGGGATTTTATTATGAAGAAAATCAAAATTAATTTACCCCAAAAAGGACGGAGTAACGAAGTAGACGTAGGTTTTTCAACAACAAATTTAGTACCGCTTAATTTTGCAAACTTTCTTTTTGACATGAACTGCGTTTATGCAACAGCCGATTCTAGCGTGATTTTAGGCAGAAATAATGAAATAGATCGGATGTTCAATGCTTTTTTAAGAAACAGAAAGAAAAATGTAGTTTTGGTAGGAGAGCATGGAGTAGGGAAGACAGCAACGCTGCAGAAGGCAGTTTCTAAAGTAATACGAGGAAAGTGCCCAGAAGAACTCAAGATGTGTCATTTTTTGTACTTGGATATTCAGTATATTTTGGCTAATATCGAAAGAAAAAAGATGGAAAAGAAGCTTGAGGATGTGGTAAACTTTATCTGTAAATACAATAACTTGATTATTGTAATTGAACAAGTTCATTTAGTTCAAGCAGATTACAGGTTGTCCTATTATTTTTCACTGTTGGCAAAGCAGTCGCATGTGCCTATTGTTGGTTTAACAACAGAGCAGGAATTCTATGACTTTTTTGCTTATGATGTGAAAACCAGAGCACAGATTGAGGTAATTCGAATTGAAGAACCTAAGCCTAAAAAGGTGTATCCAATGGTGCAGAAGATTGTAAAGAGACTAGAAGAAAGCCATGGCGTTAAAATTAGCCGAGATATGGTGGAATACATTATTTCGGTGTCAGGAGCTTTTCCTAGTGATTTATGCAATCCGGAACTTAGCTTAGATATCGTAGAGAAGTCTATGATTTATGCTAAGAGAAAGCAGGAGAAAGAGGTCACTCGCCAATTAGTCAATAAAAACTTCAACTTTGATTATGAGATGTATAACGAATCAAGTGAAGAGGATAAAAGGGCTGTAGCTTATCATGAAGCTGGTCATTTTGCTACTAATTGGTTATCTGAAAATATACGAAACTTTCGAACAACTGCTATAACAATTATACCTGCAGAACACTTTTTAGGTATAACTATGTTTGAATTTGAACCTGAGAAGCAGTTGTTATGTAATCGAGACTACTATGTAGATAACATTGCTGTCGATTTGGCTGGAAGAGTAGCAGAAGACATTTTTCATGCAAAAGGTTATACTAGTGGAGCTAATAGTGACTTGCAGCATGCTACTAATACCGCAAGAGCTATCATTACAGAATTTGGTATGATTAAGGAGTGCGGAGAGAATATGGCATTTTTGGGAAATTATGATTTTGGGGATTTCTCATTGCTCAGTGACGAAAATAAGCGAAAAATCAATGAGGAAACTAAAAAGTTGATTGATGAAGCTTATCAGCGTGCGAAAGACATTTTAGAAGAAAACAGACCACTACTTGATAGTGTGGCTGAGGCGCTACTTACTAACGAAGTTCTGGATGAGAAAGACTTAGATAGAATATGTGAGGAATATCAGAAGTCGAAAAAAGAGAACTAAAATACTATTGAAAGATAAGAGGGGGAGATAATCTTCTCCTCTTATTATTTATAGTTAAGAAATCTATTGACATAAAGTCTGTAAAGTATTATAATTATAACATAAAATTGTAGCAACTTAAAAATAATAATTATGTTTTAAGGAGGAAAATAATATGAGGATGTCAATACCAGATTACCCACCAATGTCTAAGAAGGAGCGGTTACAAGTACTAACAATAGTATTAATTGCTTTTATAGGATTGCCTATTATGACTATAGTAAAAGAAGCTGCTAAACAACCAGAAGATCATTTTGTACACTATGACAATGCAGCAACTTTAGTAATTATCTATTATGGTGAAAAAACATTTTTTGGATATGATTCAATAGCCGGTTTTATTGATGATGATATCTATGAACAATATAAAAAAGATATGCTTCAAAAAGAGAGTATTATCGAAGTTTATCATCCATATAAAAGAGGAGATACTTTTGTTGTTGATGTTGATAAAATTGTACAAATAAAAATCAAAACATATGCAACTTTTTATGACCGATATCCGCCAGAAGATTACCGCATATATTTTGAATAGTAAACATTTTCAAATTTTTGCAAATTTGCAAGAGGAAAAAACAAATAGCTAGCAACGATGTAAGATAATTATAGATGTACAACATTGCGCAAAACCAAAGTTTTGTGCAAATAGGAGTAGAATCAAAAATAGAACCATATCAATATAGTCCTATCTTTGAAATCTTCCTAATCCTTGCTGTTAAGCCTGTTTTAGATTATTATTCTAACAACAACTTATATTACTTCTTTATAAAATCGCCTTAAAATCGATTCTCGTGTGTCGTTTTTTTGAGCATTTTTAGAGATGTTTCAGTATTTATAAAGATTATACAAATTTGCAATAATATATAAATAATTATAGTAAGATTTATAAAAATACAAATTTTAATAAGATTTTTAGAATTTATATTAAAAAATTATCAATATACAAATGTTCGGTTTTTAAAATTTCTATAAAATTAACTTTGCACAAATTCTAAAATTATAAATCTGAAATCTAAAAATTAAGTTTCAAAAATTTTATTAGATTTTGAATTTTTCATAATTTTTTATTATGAAAAACCCTCTATTCCCCCTACTCCACTGTTTTTATTTAACAAAAAATAGTATGTATAATTTTATATATCTTATTTTTCTACTTAAAATCTTTTTCTTAAAAAGTAATCTATTGTTCCTGGTGGACAATCTTCAAAAGTTGCATAAACATTATATCCCATTTTTTCATAGAAACCTCTTGCTTGAAAACTCCAAGTTTCCATTCTAATTCCTAATAAATTATTCTTTTTTGCATATTCTTCTATTTTATTTATAATTTTTGTACCTATTCCACTCTTTCTATGCTCTTTTTCTATCCATAATTGATCTAAAAAAAACCAATTCCATTCAATATAGCCTACTGCTCCACCAATTAAATTTCCATTGTCATACACTCCAAAATTACAATAATTTATCTTTGTTGGAATTTCTTCTGTATTTTTTAATATCCATTCACAATTTTCTCTATTAAACTTATGTAAGTTCATACTTATAAATTTTTCAAAGTTTGAATCTTTAATATTTTTTATTTCCATAATTCCTCCTCAATTAGACATACAGAACTACTCATTATATTCTTATTTCCATTTAAAACCAAAATCTGTTCTTTTAATTTTACACATATCTCCATTGTCTCGATAAAAAACGATTCCTTCAATATAATGGTTATTTAAATATTCTTTTAGGCCTTCATATGTTCCGTCTGTCCAAGAATTTTGTTTCGAAAAAGCCTTTAAATGATATTTATCAGAGGGATTATAAGGATCACATAGAACCCAGTGTGGCCAATGTCCAGTAATAAAATCTTTATCTGGCTGACATGGAATTGCACCAAGTGGAAGCGTCTTTCCTTTTTTATAATCGTATCTTCTGTATAATTCATTACCTTTTATCATGCAACATGTTCCATCTAATTTTTCTGTAGCATAACCTTCGCCACTTATAACCCATTCACATCCCTTATGAACTTGTTCTAGGCATTTTATAATATTATGATTTTCAAACTGTCTATCAAATAATGTAGGCATTTTTCTCATTTATCTCTCATCCCTTCATTTTTGTATAAAATATTATTATTCTTCTAATAAGAAACTTATAATATTTTTACATTTTATTCCTTCTTCAGATGTTTCATTGTATACTCTATCTAGTGTTAATATAGTTTTTTCATAATTGTCATGTATATTCTTTAATGATGCAAATTCTCTATTTCTTACATTATCTTCTAACAGTGAAAGAGTTACTTGATAATATTTCTTTTCTTTAGAATTTGTTGCTATAAAGTCAACTTCAAGAGAATCAGTTTTTCCTACATTAACAGTATATCCTCTATTTAATAATTCAAAGAAAACTATATTTTCTATAATATGTCCATAATCAGAATTTCTAAAACCTAATATAGAATTTCTTATTCCTATATCAACAATATAATATTTTTCTAATGTTTTTAATATTTTTTTTCCTTTTATATCATATCTAGGAGCTTTATATATTATATATGCATTTTCTAACATTTCTAAATAATTCAGTATTGTATTATGAGTAACTTTCGTTCCTTGACTTGTTAAAAAATCAGCTATCTTTTTTGATGATATTAAGCTACCAGTATTGCTCATTAAAAATTTCAAAACTTTCTCTAATAAACTTGCATCTGTTAATTTATTTCTTTCTATTACATCTTTCATAAATACAGTATTATATATTCCTTTTATTGCATCATCGAATAAATCATAGTCATTACTTAATTTTATTATTCCTGGCATTCCTCCATATTTCATATATTGGTTAAATTTTTCATCAATACTAACATTACTTTTAAAATTTGAAAATGTTAAAAATTCTTTAAATGATAAAGGCAACATTTTAATTTCTATATATCTACCAGATAAAGAGGAATAGGGCTAAAATATAAACTACTTAAATCTGGTAGTATATCTTAAATCGCCCTACTGCTTGGTATTAATATATTAGACATATAACTATTTCTATATTATATGCAAATTTTTTTATAAAATTTGTATTTATTGATATTTCAATATTTTGCTTAATTTTAAGACAACAAGTATTATAATTAGGTTATGTGAAATTATATTTTATTAAATATTTAATATCATATATAAAATTTTTAGCTCTATCCCCTATTTTATTTTGTTTTTAAGAGTACTCAAAAATCCTGTTTATTGTAGGACTAAGGCCTTTTTAGGGCAAAAATTTGAACATTTACCACATCTTATACATTTATCATAGTCTATTTTAGGCGCTTCAAAATCTTTTTGGCTTAATGCTCCAACTGGGCAAACATTTATAGCAGGGCATTTGTGATTTTGAGGACAATTTTCTAATATTATTTTTAATTCTTTTTCCATAAATATTCTCTCCTTATTTATTATTTACTAATATGATTATATCATAGAAGCCTGTTTTATACTACTAAAATGATTAAAAAAATAGAACTATATTTTATATAGTTCTATTTTGAAATTCTGCTTGCTTTATTCTATTTCAAATAAACCAATTATTACTAATTTCATTTGAGCTAAGTCATTGATTGTAATTTCTCCATCGCCATCAATGTCTCTTATTACAATAAGTGTATATTCTAAGGTTTCTCCTACTTTAACTTTCATTCCAGTTCCAAGAATATCATTATCATTTAATATGTTTCCTTCTTTATCTGTAAATACTAAAGCTTGCTTAGTTGTTACATTTTCTTTGAATTGTGCAACTGTTGTTTTTGGTGCTATTTTTGAAATATACTTTTCTTCTTCATTTATATCATATTTTTCAGATGTAATTTTTTCTGCTTCATTTGTGCTTTCTGGTTCGGTAATACTAACTCTTTCTAAAACATTAGCATTATATTCTAGTTGACCTGTTAAAGAAATTAATCCTTTTCCTATATTTTTGAATATATCTATATTAAAGTTCAATTTAAATTCTTGACCTGGTTTTAATTGTTACATGTTTATTGTTTCATCTGTTTTAACTGCTGCTATTGTAAATGGACTAAATGCATTACATGTTATAATTAAACCATATTGTGTTACAACACAATCTAATTCATCAACCCCTATTTTTATTTTTTTGATATTTTTTCATTTTATTATCAATTGATTTTATGTGAAATATATGTTATAATAATTTTAATTTAATATTTAACTTTATTAACTTATGGTCATGACTTTGACTATGCACTCACAGGAGGTTGATATTATGTCACATTCAGCTATTACACTGATAGTCGTTGGTTTTTTTTATGTTCTTCTTTTAAATGTTTTTGCTAGTATGACTGACGATAAATCAGGATTTATTCGGTTCTTAGGATATTTACTTGTCATTGCATCAACACTTGCGATGTTATGGATAATTTTCCGTTTATTTCCTTCGATAAATCCTTTGACTTAAGCCTCCTAGTGAGGCTTATTTTATTGTTTTTTTAAAATGTAAAAGGATGTCATTTGACATCCTTTTACATTTTCTAAGTTATGATTGCCTTAAATCTGCGATACAAGAATTTAGTATCACGATTAACTGAGGATATGTTATTTCTTTTGGGCTATGCTCAAAAAAGATTTTGTTGCCCTGTTTTGAAGAATAATAATCAATTGTAATTTCCTTATTTAATAAGGCTTTTATTGATTCTTCAATTCTTAAATTACTACCTGATTCAATTAATTTTTCAATCAAGGAATTTAAAATACGTAAGAAAAATTCTTCAAGGTATTCTCTTTCTATATTTTCAAGGTAATATTGATAATGTGCACCTTCAAAAGACTTTCCTTCAACGTAAATTTTTACAGTTCCTTCATATTCACAGTTTTCTAATTCAAGCCGTTCTTTTTCTTCCTGAAATGAAATAATTTTGTTAGAACTCATAACTTTACTCCTTTCTTAATACCCAATGTAATTTCATTTTTTGATACCGTAATACTCGCTAAAGAAATGCTTTTCTAATTTTTGAAATGGTATCCAAACATCTTCTCCTTCATACTGTATTATAATAAGAACATAATCTTCTTCTATAACGGCATAAAATTTTGCTCGAGAAGATAAATCTTCAAAGAACTCTTTTTCATAGTCGTTATCTTTTAATAAAATAACTTCAATAGGCTCTTCTGTAGATAATTTTTCTTCTACCAACATCCTGCTAATTTCTCTTTCTTCTTGGTCTTGGTAAACTACTACTTGAAGTCTGTATAGTAATTCTCCTGCAAAAACTAGAAATATTACCACAAACATAATAGCCAAAAAGCTTGGTTCTTGTATTATTGTCAAGTTCATTATTATAAACAGGGTAAAAGCAAAAAGTTCGACTAAAAACACATCTCTTTTTGCTTTGTATATTGCAGTTCTTTTCCGTGTTTTCATTTTCTATGCTCCTTTCAAATTACATGTAAAAATAATTATTTTTAGGTTCCTCTATGTAAAATGCATTTAGCATTAATTAATTTATGTCAATACTTTATCATAAATTATGACAAAAATCAACATGTTTGTAATTTTATGTGAATTATGTTATGTATAAGTGTCAATGATGTGAAACAAAAATATATAAAAATTAATATATATA
>CANEEJ010000002.1 GCA_947426525.1 uncultured Clostridium sp.
AGCATCGCACTTGTAATGCGAGGGTCATCCGTTCGAATCGGATAAGTGGCTCCATCGAAAAGGTCGATAGTTTTGAGAAAGCTCTTAATTGTTGGCTTTTATTTTTGGCAAAAAACAAGATATGTGGTCAAGATATCTCTGCTTGTAAGTTGTCGCTCAGATGTTATTTAGTTTTTTTGTTTCATTTACTAACTCATCGAAGTCTGAGATATAGCTTTTGTCTTTGATTTCTTCTTGTGAAAGATAATTTTTCGCTATTGTTACATCTGTTTCAAGTATTTTTCCGTCAGGTGAATTTTTCCACGTTGTTAGGCCCATATTCTCTTTTTGGCTATCAACTCTATTATAAATTATTTCAGATGCTGTCATCCCAGTAATAGCAAAAAGTAACTTGTTTTGGACATTTTTGTAAAATTCCTGTGTTGTTTCACTATTTTTATCATAATCAAAACTACATTCTTTATATATATCAGTTATTTTTTGATAAAATCTTCTTTCACTTGCCCTAATTTCTTTTATCTTAACTAATAATTCATCAAAGTAATCTTTCCAAAATTTTGGTCCATTTTTTAGCATTTCACTATTAACAACAAATCCTTTTTTTATATATTGTTTTAAGGTTTTTGTTGCCCAAATTCTAAAATCTGTTGCTTCTTTTGAATTTACTCTATAGTCAACTGCTATGATAGCATCTAAACTGTAAAAATTTGTATTATATTTTTTTCCATCTGAAGCAGTTACTCTAATTTTTTGAGTAACTGAATCTTGCTCTAATTCTAATTTTAATATAAAATGTTTCAATATAATTAAGGCATCATCATTTAATTGCAAATATTGTAAAATTTATGTTATAATAAAAGTAGCTTCTATGATATACACAAAAGAAAATGGTACATCAGGATATGATAATGATAAAATTTATTTTGATGAAAATGATATAGTAACATCCACCTCATTATATGAAAATGTTTAAAACTAAATAAAATTACAAAAAATAGAGGAGATATATGATAAGAAAATTTGAAAAAAATGATATAAATATTGTAATGCAAATATGGGAAAATGAAAATATAAGAACACATAATTTTATTACAAAAGAATATTGGAAAAATAATTATGAATATGTCAAAGATATTTTACCAAATGCAGACATATATGTTTATATTTCAAACGAACATATTGTAGGATTTGCTGGTGTAAACAATAATTATATTGAAGGAATTTTTGTAGATATAAATAATCAGCATAGTGGAATAGGAACATCCTTACTAGATAAAATAAAAGAAGATAAAGAAAGCTTAACATTAAGAGTATATAAGAAAAATACAAATGCTATTAAATTTTACCAAAAGAATAATTTTATAATTATAAGCGAAAACATAGATGAGAATACAAGTGAAATAGAATATATAATGACTTGGAAAAAATAAGAGAGAAATTTATAGAGAAGGTAGAAATGAGAATTTTTAGTGCATTAATTTTAGTATTGATAAGAAACATATTTCCATTAATATTAGCATCATTTGCTGTAATAAGAGTATCGAAAATACAATCAATCAGTAGAAAAAATAAAATTATATTAAGTATTATTATCTTATTTTGTATATTTATAATAAATAATTGGATTTGGCATTATCAAGGAGATGTTGAAACAGCTCTTATGCTATATATAATTTTTATATTATTGGTATACATAGGACAAGTGGTTCTATTAGTATTTGTTATAAAATGGATAATAAAAACAACTTCGATAAGTAAACCATTTAAAATAATATTGCTTGTTATTATTTCAATTTGTGTATGTATCATGCTAAGTAATTATAGAAATAAAACGATTGATGAAAAATATATAAAAATAAATGAAATTGTTAATAATGAAAGTCTTATTGGACTACCGGAAGAGGAAGTAGTTGAATTATTAGGAAAACCAGCAAACAAATTTACTGATACTAGACAAGGATATACTTTTTATGAATATAGTGCAGGAACAATATATGAAGAATGGTTTTGGGGAGAATGTTATCAAACCAAATATTATCGATTAACTATTTTGTTTGATAAAAATGGTATTGTAAAAGTTGCTTCAATAAAAGACATTACAGATTTATAGAAAATTGTACTGATTATATAAGTAGGGCAAGTATTAAAGTTGAAAATTACTTGTATAACTTATATATATAATAAATAATAGAAAAAGAGGTAGAAAACATGGAAAAAGTAGCCATAGTAACAGGAGCATCCAGAGGAATTGGAAGAGAAATAGCCAAGCAACTAGCAAAAAATAAAATAAAAGTAATAGCAAACTATAATCAATCCGAAAAAGAAGCAAAAGAATTAAAAGAAGAACTAAAAAAAGAAAAGATAGAAATAGACATCGTAAAAGCAGATGTATCAAAAAGAGAAGAAGCTAAGCAACTAGTAGAATTTGCATTGGAAAAATATAAAAAAATAGATATCTTAATCAACAATGCCGGGATAAGCGAATACAGAATGTTTATAGACGAAACAGATGAAGATTGGAACAAAGTAATTAACACCAATTTATATTCTGCTTTTGTTATGTCACAAGAAGTAATACCTAGTATGGTTCATCAAAAAGAAGGATGTATTATCAACATATCTTCTATATGGGGAATGGTAGGAGCCTCTTTGGAAGTCTTATATTCTATTTCAAAAGCTGGAATGGATGGAATGACAAAAGCATTAGCAAAAGAATTAGGACCATCCAATATTCGTGTAAATAGCATTGCACCAGGTAGTATTGATACAGATATGAATGCAAATTTAACAGAAAAAGAATTAAAAGAACTGAAACAAGAAATACCATTAGAAAGAATAGGGAAAGTAGAAGATATTGCAAAATGTGTAAAATGGTTAGTAGAAGACAATTACACAACAGGACAAGTCATTTCCATAAATGGAGGATGGATAATTATTTAAATGAGACGATTGCCAAAGGGGACGGACCTTTTTGGCAATTTTATTTTTTGACGATTTTATAAGATTTATCTATAAATAATAATTAAAAAATTGCCAAAAAGGTCCGTCCCCTTTGGCAATTTTGCAATTCGTTAATTATTTTCATTATTTGATAATTTTCTTTTATAGTTTCCAGAAATTATTTTTGGAAGATAAGTAATAATTTTGTAAACAGCTAAACGAACTTTTTTACTCCATAAATAAGATCTTCTTAGTTTTCTAGCAGAACCTAGAGAAACAGGTTCATCTTCTAAAACTAATAATTCTTTTTGAACTTTTTCTAATGGGAAGATGTAATTTTGACCGTCGTTGTTATCCCAATTTCCATTTCCATCGTTAAAGCAGAAATTGAAGGTATCTCCTTCACCTAATTCGATTTCAGCTTGAAATCCTAAATCTGTTTTTTCCATTTCAATATCATTAATATTATCCCAATTAAGTCCAAATCCATAATGAATAGAAACTTTTTCTGCTACTTCTTGAAAAAGTTTTCCTGTATATGATATTTTTACTTTACTATTTTCAACTAATTTATCCGTATTGAAAAAAATGTTTTTTGTTAATTCCATTCTAATTTCTCTCCTCATTTATCTTTTGCTAGCAACATTATAATATTAATTCCTACAATGTTCAAGTATTTTTGCGAAAAATTTTCAAAAAAGTGAAAAAAATGTCAAAAAGGAATAATAAAGAATTAAAAACATAGGATTAAATATACAATATTATAAGTAGATAGTTGTCAAAAAAAATAGTTTGTGGTAAGATTTAATTAGAATAATAAAAAGGGGAAATACTATTATGAAAGAATTGGTAAAAGAAAATTCGGAGGAAAAAGAAATGAAAAAACAAGAAGAAATAGTAGACAAAAAAGAAGAAGAAAAAAACGAGAAAAAATTTGAACAAGCCAAAGGAAAAAACAAAAAAGTAAAAAAAGCAGTAGAAAACATGAGTGAAACGCAAAAGAAAAAATCACTAATTCCTATCTTTGTAGTAGCGGTTGTAGTAATACTAGGAATTTTCTGTTCTACTATTTTTGCACTAGTTAATATTAATAATGAAAAAATTATAAGTGGTGTTTCCATCAAAGGAATTGATGTTTCTGGCTTATCCAAAGAAGAAGCAAATGCTAAAATGCAAGAAATTTACCAGGAAAAAAGAACAAAAGAAATTGGAATTAAGTATGAAGAATATGAGAATACTTTAAACCCAGAACTAATGGAAGTAAATTATGAAGTAGAAAAAGCAGTAGAAGAAGCTTACCAAATAGGAAAAGGTGAAAATATTTTTGTTAATAATTACAATATTTTGTTTACACTAATTGGAAAAAAAGACATTAATGTTAATATGACTTTAAATGAAGACGTAACCAAACAAACCATAGAAGACATAGGTGTTAATTTACCAGGTGTTATCATAGAATCTAGCTATGCTATTGAAGAAGATGAATTAATTATAACAAAAGGAAAACCAGGAGTTACAATTGACACAACACAATTATTAGACAAAGTAAAAGAGAAGTTAAATGATGTTAATCATAATGACGACTATATCACCATTCCAGTACAACAAAGAGAACCAGAACCAATCGATATTGATAAAATTCATGAAGAAATATACACAGAAGCAAAAGATGCTTATTATACCAAAGATCCATTTACCATTTACCCAGAAGTACAAGGAATTGACTTTGATGTAGAAGCGGCTAAAGAATTATTAAAGGAAGAAAAAGAAGAATATATTATCAAGCTTACCATAACAAAACCTAAAATAACAATTGACAAAATCGGTTCAGAAGCATTTCCAGATCAATTAGCAACCTTTACAACAAGATATGATGTAAGCGATGTCAATCGAACCACTAATTTAGTAATTGCTTGTCAAAAAATAAATGGAAAAGTAGTACTAGCAGGAGAAACTTTCTCTTATAATAAAGCTTTAGGACCTAGAACAGCAGCAGCAGGATACAAAAATGGAAAAATATATGCAGGAGGAGAAGTAGTAGACGGAATAGGAGGAGGAATTTGTCAAATTTCTTCTACCTTATATAATACGGTATTAATGTCTAACTTGGAAATTGTAGAAAGAAGAAATCATCAATTTGTTACTTCTTATTTACCAGCAGGAAGAGATGCTACGGTAGTATACGGAATGACAGATTTTAAATTTAAAAATACAAGAAAATATCCTGTAAGAATTGTAGCAAGTGCTAGAAATGGAATTGCAACTATTTCAATGTATGGAATTAAAGAAGAAAATGAATATACATTTAGTTTTAGTACAAGAACAGTAGCTTCTATCCCATTTTCAACAAAATATGAAGAAGATGCCAGCTTAGCAACAGGAACGGAAAAAATAAGACAAAAAGGAGCAAATGGACTAAAAACAGAAACTTATATTACAAAAATGTTAAATGGAAAAGTAATATCAACAACATTACTTTCAAGAGATACTTATGATGCTATGGCAAGAATTATAGTAAAAGGAACCAATGGAGCAACTAATAATACAACACCAACACCAACGCCACAGCCAAACCCAAGACCAGCTCCAGAAACACCTGCGCCTTCTGAAACACCAAATGTTACAGAAACTCCAACACCACCAGTAGAAGAAACAGATATAGTAACAAATGAAAAAGAATAAAGAAGTAAGCCTTAATTTTAAAATTTAAGGCTTATTTTACAGTTCAGTGACTTTTTTGTTTTTTATAATTGTTTTCACTGAACTGTAATAGGCTTACTTTTTTAATTATACCAAACTCTTGACAAGAAATAGAAAAGGTACTATAATTAGTAAAGTCTAACATAAATAAGGCTCATTAGCTCAGTTGGTAGAGCAACAGACTCTTAATCAGTAGGCAATAGATGCATACCATATACGCGAAAACATTGATAATGTAAATGTTTTCTATGGTTGTTGCAATATTAGTTTAACATTAAAAAATGTATTATGCGCCAACTTGCAACAACCCGCGCCAACTTTTTTAACTTAATACAAGCATCACTAGCTCAATTGGCAGAGCAACAGACTCTTAATCTGGAGGTTCGGAGTTCGATTCTCCGGTGATGCACCATATAATACCTTAAAAGGTATTATTTTTTTGTACCAATGTAGAAGAAATAAGTGTTTGTATCCATATTTTTTGCAATTGTTCAAATTGTTTTACCATTATATTATTTGGATCAATCTCATTTGGATTTATTATATCATCATTTGATGGTGGTACTAATCCCCACGCTTTTTCATATTCTTGTTTCTTTCTTGTATCAGAAACAAATATATAATATTTTTGTGTTGTACCAAAATCAGCATGTCCCATTAATTTCATTAATACAATATCTCTCATACCTTGTTCAGATAAGAATGTAGCAAATGAATGTCTTAGTCCATATGGTGTAAGGTATTCTAATTTATATTTTTCTCTAAAAACTCTTAAGGGTTTTGCCAAATTTTCAGGAACATAAGGTTTGTGATATCTATTTAGAAATATAGGTGTATGTTCGCTCCATTTTAATTTTAATTTTTTAAATAATTTTTTTTGATTTTCTTTATGTTTTAGTAATATATCTCTATATCTTGGATGCACAGGCACTTTTCTATAACTCTCATCAGTTTTTAACGAATCATATTCCCTAATATGACCTATTATTTCAGCATCTTCATTATACACAGGAAAATCTTTATAAGCATTATTTACAATAAAATAGTTTGAATCTTCTATTAATGAAGTCCAATCTAGGCCACAGGCTTCTTCAGGTCTAAACCCTTCTAAAAGCATACCTTCAAATAAATAAGCGACATCTGTTTCTTCCTTTTCAAAACAGTCTAGCCAATGGCTTTGTCTAGTTGATTCAATGTAAACAAAATCATGTCCCTCTATTTTTAATTTTGAATTTTTTTTAGGTTTAGGGGGTTTTTTTAATGATCTTAATGAGCTTATGTAGTTATTTTCTCTAGCATAATCAATAATCATTTTCAAAACAATATAAACAGATTCTTTTTGTCTACTACCGTTAGTAGCATCAATACATTCTTGTAATCTTTCATTACTAATATTGTCAATATTATCGTAATCTTCAAAAAAAGGAATAAGATTTAAGTTCATAGTTTTATTATAGCCCTGTAAAGTCTTTTTACTTAATGGATTAGGGTTATCTTTTGTTTTTATAGTAAAACTATATTTGTAGTGAAACCATTTTATAGCAGCTTCCTTAAAAGATAATACTTCTGTTAGTTCAGTTGATTGCTGTATTTGATTATTTGAATCAGAAATATATATTTCAGTATTAGTAATTTTATTGTTGCTTGAAACAGAATTAGTTATTTGGGGAGCAACTGGCGCGATTATATGTGTGTTTAAATAGCCATATATGCAAGATACAATATTGTGAAAATGTGCTAATATTGTACTTGTGTCAATTTCCAAATCACTTATAGATGCTGAAATATTGTCAAAAATATAAAAAAGATTATCATTTCCAACGCATCCTTTATCAATTCCCTCTATTAATCTTGTCTTAATTTTTTCTAATAATTTGGATATGGCTTCTTCTCCTGATTTTGAAGAACTTGCAGTTACTCTTGGATTAACACCTCCTTTGAAAATTGGTAAAGAAATTCTTGCATCGTGCCTATCGGTTCTATCAAATAAACTTATTCGATAAAAAGTAGAATTTTTATTACCATTTTTAGTGTATGTATCAATCTTTTGCATAGTATTGTTTGTGTTGCAAAGTATTTTTTCCATTCTATATCCTCCTTTAGAGGTTTAGAATATTGATAAATTTGATACAAAATATAAATTTATCAATATTATATAATAAGTACATATTATTAGACAATGTTCAAAAAAAAAATTCTTTAGCTCAATAATTACCATATTTTCCACAGTTTTCATTGAACCATGTAGGTAATAATTTTTTATTTATAATAATTTTTCTTTTAAAAATAATGGCTGGGAAACCAGGTACATGAACTAGCTTTAACATTAAATTTCTTCCGTATTCCTAATAATTTACAAGCATCTTCGACACTAATTCCTAAACATTCCTTTTCATTTTCCATTAGTATCACTTCCCTTTTTTATGTCTTGTAATTTTTTTCTTGCTTTAGCTTGTGCATCAGCAATAGTTTGAACTAACTCTTTAGGGTACAACTTAAAACACTGTCTCATTTCTATCCCTAATGTATCAGGGGTTATTTCTTCTTGATATTTAGAACTTTGCATATAATTTAATGTGATTTGCGCATAGGCAACAGCATCTTTTTTATTCATTTGTAGCACCTCCAATATAACCTTCAAACAATTTAATTATATTGTCCCATTTTATTAAAGGGTTGTTTGTAAGTTCCACTTCGCATCTTTCAATATATTTGTAATCTTCTTTATTTCTAATTGAAATAATTAGTCGTTTTCTATCATTTGCAGAATATTCAATGTCAGCAAATATTTTGTCTTGTTTTTCATTTAGAGAATCTGCTAATCTAAACAGTTTTAACAATTTTTCTTCCATAAATTTTCACCTTTCTTTTATATATTTAGGTACATCGGCAGATCGGCCAAGTGTGTTATCAAATTCGTACCTTTTCTTTGAAGGGTTATACTTATATGCACTATAATTCCACTTTCTATAACTTTCATTACTTAAATGTCCTGATTTTGATAATTCTTTTGTTGCTTGTTCATGTTGTGATTGAACATAAGAGTAATTATCCTCAATTTTTTTCTTTTCCCTTTTCTTTTTTATAAATTCATTTTGAGCGATTTTTCTTTTATTTTTAGATACACTTTTTCTAAAATTTTTTTCTTGTATATACCTAAAATCTTGTTTTATAATTTTTGTAACATATGCTGAAGAAATATCTAGTTGTTCAGCAATTTCTTTTACTTGTAAATGTTCATTATAAAACAAGCCAATAATACTTTCCTTTGACATTTTTATAAAACCACCTTATTAGGTTAATTTTTTGTCGACACTTTTTATGTATGACAAGACTATTAGAAATTTATTTAATTTCTAATTCTTTCATTTTCTTTTTAAATGCTTCTTGTCTTTGTTTTTTTATTTTTAATTCTCTGTGTAATCTATATTTTAGTTTTAGTTTAGGCAAAAGGATATCGAATATAAATAAGATTACAACAAAAGATATTCCTAACAATATACATCTGAAAAACATTTCAATATCTCCTTTCATAAATATTAGAAAAAAGGCAATTAAGAGCTTGTCCTAACTGCCTTTCATTAAAGTATATTTTTTCCCTTAAGTTTGCCCTTCACTATATATACATACAAATTTTTTCAAAAATCCGACCGTAATTTGAAAAAAATTTAAAATTTATAATTTTTTATGCCAATTATTAATCTTTCGATTATATATTGATAGCGATCTTCATCTCCACACGAATACTTTTCTATCATTTTTCTTTTTCTATCAATTATTTTTATAAGTGCGACCTCATCTCCTGCTTGTGCTTTGATTCCTAATACATATAAACTTTCTTTTTTCATAATTTATTTTCCACCTTTCAAATATTTTTCAAGTTTCTTTAATGCTCGTTTTTTAATTCTTGTAACTGAGTCAGAGCATATTTTTAAAATTTTACTTGCCTCGCTACTTGAGAATTGTTTTTCAAACAACAAAAAAATCACCATCATTTCAATTTTTGATAGTGATTCAAGGGCGCAAACTAGCGCAGTATTATCCAATTGTTCAATAAAATCGTCTATATTTTCACGAGTATAGTCTGTTTCTTCATATTTTAAATAATCATTTATAAATTCTGAAAAATTTTCATCATCTATAATCTTTAGTTCGTTAAAATCTTTTGTAATTTCATATTTGTAATATCTTTTTGAAGATAGAATAATAGTTTTATTAAGGAAACTATCAAACCTTTCCTCTTTATGGTCGTTTTTGTTTTCCATAAATATTCCTCCCAAATTCTTTCAAATTTGGGCTTAACATAACTGTTAAACGGAACACACAAAAAACAAAAAACCTCCTTTCCTAGCTTTTTATGTATTATATTCATATAAAAATAGGGCTTAATGGTCCTGTGAAAATTAAAACTTTTATCTTAAGTAACTTACAAATATCTTTAGTATGTATGTTCTAATCTAGCAGGTATATTAAGCCCTGCCAAGATTATAAAAAAACTTATGTGCATATTTTGTCGAAAAAAGGAAGTGATTTTGTCGAAAATGGGCAGTAAAAAAATAATATGTTTTTCTAGCCTACAAAAATAAAGGTCCGACAAAAAGAAACATACTTTGACAAAGTATGCATTTTTCAATAAATAAAGTATGTAATGTTTTAAAAAAAGAATGTAAAATATACACATATAAGTAACATTGCTGGAGGGAGGTTAAAATATGGCATTGGATAAAATAGTAATAGGAGCTAGAGTTAGAAAAATTAGAGAAGAGTTTTTTGAAGAATCAAGAGATAAATTTTCTAAAAGATGCAATTTGACAGAGAGACATATTGGTCAAATAGAAAGGGGCGATTTTTTAGTTAGTTTAAATGCACTTGATTGCATTTCCTCAGCAACTGGCATAAGTGTGGACTATATTTTATATGGAAAAGGTGAAAATAGTAAAATGAAAATAAAAGACACTTTACATGATATGATAGATAAGGGCGACAAAGAAGAATTACAAATGTATTATAAATGTATTACTACAATAAAAAGCTATGTAACAAAAAAAGAAAAAAATAATTGATAGCAGTTTGAAAATTGCTGTCTTTTATGTTATAGTATAGAAAATATCAATACGAAATGGAGCAAGAAAATGAACTTTAAAACAGACTTAGAAATAAAAAATCAAAAATTATTACAAGAAATTGGGTATAAAATTGAAAATAGAGAATATTCACCTGAAGAAATAAAAAATTGCGAATCTTATATTGCTAATCATATTATGAGCCAAAGTAGCAAAAATAATGATATCGCAAAAGAAACAATAAAATTCAATGATTTAATAAATATTTTAGTAAAAAATGAGAATTAAATAGTCAGTAATATGGAGGATAAAATGACAGAAAAAGAGCTAAAAGCTTTTGCTATAAATTTTATAGCATTAAAAGAAAGCGAAAATGAAAACTATATTAGATATTCTTATTATGAGTTAAAGGTAAAAAACAATTGTAATGAGAAAGAAATTGATGAAGTATTAAGGATAAGTAGAGATTATTTTGAAAACAAAGGATATAGAGTTTATTTTACCAATGCAGAATTTGAATATCAAAATATCAAGAGAAAAGTACAATCAAATGAATTAATGATAGCGATAAAAGATTAGAGAAAATCTAAGTATTGAGATAAATAGTGATTTATAGTGATAAGGGAGAATAAAAAATGTGTAGTTATTGTGAAGAAAACGAAGAAAAGAATATGATAATTGGAAAAAGTATAAAAACAAGTGAATTTAGAAAAACTGCTGGATATGAAAGAAATTCAAAAGATAAATATCCTTTATTAGAATTGTCTATACATAAAGGAATAGATGAAGAAGCTGCTCTTATGATTGAAAATAATTTTGGAATTAGATATGTAAATGTTAATTATTGTCCATTTTGTGGTAGGAAATTAGCAGGATAGATAGTTAAAATAGTAAGTTGTAGGGGAGATAGATAGTATGAAAAAAAGTAAAAGCAATATATGGTTGAAGACATTATTTATTATATATGTTATATTATTAATTTGGATAATAATATTTAGACTTAATTTTTCTGTTTCCAGTATTCATAGGATTAGAGAACTAAATTTAATTCCATTTTATTATGAAAATGTATATGAAGGAGATATTCCCATTTTTGAAGCAATTTTAAATGTTCTCATATTTTTACCGTTTGGAATATATCTAAAAATGTTTGGTATTACTAATAAAAAAATAATTTTATCTGGATTCGTGATTAGTTGTTTATTTGAATTGTGTCAATTCATTTTTAAATTTGGTGCAAGTGATATAACAGATATTATTACAAATACATTAGGAACAATATGTGGAATATATTTATATTCATTATTTTGTAAAATCTTTAAAGATAATAATAAAGTAAATAAGATTTTTAAAATAATAGCAACAATAATGTCAACTATTATGATGGCTTTATTCTTCTTATTATTAATCAATTTTATTATATAAATTACTATTTGCAGTTTAAATAATATCATAAAAGTAAGTGATTATTCAATCATATTTGAATATTTATAATTTCTCTTATTGGTATTTCTGTTTTATCTTCTAAGATTATCATTTTTTTATATTCATTTATTTTCTTAACAATTCCTTTAGCAGTTACATATTTTCCACCTTCCTTTTTTAAGTCTGGTATAAAATAAGTAAAAGTAACGACTGGTCTTGTTGATATTTGTTCTAGTATAATTCGTATTTTATTATTTAAAAAATTCTTTACTTCATCATCTAGTTCTATTCTTTCATTTGTTAGTCTTGCTGTTTCCTTAATTTCATCATCATAACCAGTTAATGCTGCAAAAGGAGCAAATTGTGCTGCTCTTGCTTCTAATGTCATTTTAGGATGTTTATTTGAAACATGATGTGGTAAATTTATAATATCTTCATATTTATTGCTCATTTATTCCTGATGACCTCCTATCTGTCTATTTCTTTCTATAGTTGTTCCACCTTCTTGTAGATTCATTCCCTTTATAATTGCATTTTTGCCATATTTCTTTTTTATATCTATCATTGCTTTTTGCAATTCTTTTTCTGTTTGTTCATCTTGTCTTTTTTCTGCTTTTTCTTGATAATCTGTAAATAGGTCTATCTGTTCATAATGATTTTCTTTTATTGCTATTACTTCATCAACAATATTATTGGCAGTAATGTTTATCCTTCTTACTAAAAGCTGTTTGTTCATAATTCTTTGATATAATTCCATTACAGCTTCCATAATGATTTTAGTAGACGATGTTTTATGGTCTAAATTTATTGTTCCGATGTGCATGTTTTGGTATCTTTCGACCATATCTATCAATAGTAATTTCTCCATTATAGGAATTACTTATAAATGGATCAATTAGATTTTCTATGTCATATCCAACTGTTAATACTATTTGATTTGTAACTAAGTTCTTCTCAACTAAATCTAATGTTAGTAGTTCTGTCATCTCTTTTACTATGAGCTTTGTTTGTTCATAATTATAAGGACAATGCAATACTTGACCTGAACTTATACTATTATTTTCTGGTTTATATGATTTTATATAATCTATAGTAACTGGTTCCCAACCCCAAGCATGGTCTATTAAAAGCTCTGCATTTATTCCAAATAGTTTATATAGTAATTCCTCATTTTGTATTGAAGTCCTTGCAATATCTCCCATTGTATATATTCTATGACTTTCTAGTTTTTTAGCATATCCTTTGCCAACTCTCCAAAAATCTGTAATAGGTCTATGTTCCCATAATAGTTTTCTATATGACATTTCATCAAGTACAGCAATTCTAACACCGTTTTTATTTGGTTCTACATGTTTTGCAACTATATCCATTGCAATTTTACATAGATATAAATTTGTTCCAATTCCAGCTGTTGCTGTTATTCCAATATTATCATAAATATCTTGTATAACTTTAGTTACCAATTCTCTTGCTTTCATCTGGTAAGTTTTTAAATAGTGGGTAATGTCAATAAATACTTCATCTATAGAATACACATATATATCTTCAGGTGAAAACCATTTTAAATATATATTATAAATATTTGTACTATATTTCATATAATATGCCATACGTGGTGGTGCTACAATGTATGTCAATTCTAAACCTTCATTTTTCTTTAATTCAATATCATTATATGAAGAACCTGTAAAAATTTGATTTGGTGCTTTTCTTTTTCTTTCTATATTAACCTCTTTCACTTTTTGTACTACTTCAAATAATCTTGCTCTACCTGGTATCCCATATTTTTTTAGAGAAGGACTAACTGCAAGGCATATCGTTTTTTCTGTTCTACTACTATCTGCAACTACTAAATTTGTTGTTATTGGATTTAATCCTCTTTCTCTGCATTCAACAGAAGCATAAAAACTTTTTAAGTCTATTGATGCATAAATATGTTGCATTTGTTCTTGCATAATAGTACACCTCCAAATCACAATACTAAAATAATTATAACATCTATTAAGCGATTTGTAAACAGTTGTTTGTATAAATAAAAATAGCCAGAAACAATCTAACTATTTTTACTTTTACATATACTTTATATTTAGTCATCATTCATATTTTCAATAATTTTTACTAGTGTCTTATCATCTGTCTTTGTTGTTTTATTTAATAAATTATCACATTTGTGTATTAACTTTTGTAATGTTTCATCATCTGTTTTTGTTTGTCCAAAAGATAATCTCCTTAAGTAAAAATCATTTTTTTCAATGGCTCTTGCTATTCTTCGCCATGAAATTGCTTTCTTTTGATTTTCTAATTTAGCTTCAGCAGTTTCAGGAATATCTTTAACATCTATGCCTTCTCTCTCCTTATACCATACTATAAATTTCTTTATTTTTTTATAATAATGTAACATTAAATCTTCGTTATATATACCTATACTTTCTAGTAAAAATACTGTATATTGTTGCCAGGACATAAAGTCTGGTTTTGTTGATTTTATATTTCCTAAAGCTGTAGTTTTACAATATATATTTCCAAAATTAACCCCATTCACTCGATTTAATACTTTGCTCCAAGTATCATATTCTAATGCTTTAAATTGATCTAGTCCGTTTCTTTGGTCATCTCCATATGGCTGACAAAGTCTTTGTTCATAAATACTTAATCCGTTTTTATACATTAATTCATAGATATAGTTAAATTCTAAATCTAATTTACTTACTGCTCCCCAAATATCTTCAACTCTCCAATCATATATAGGATAAAAGTTATATACATTTATATGTTTTTCATTCATTTTTACTTTTGTTGTCCAATTGTAATTTTTATAAGTTGTTTTTTTATCTTGAAATGCAATTGTTCTAAATCGATTTATACTTTCATCTGTTCTAATTACTATGCCACAAGCAACTTTGGTATCATATTTTTTTTGATACCAATCAGCAAATTGTATTATAAATTCTTCAAATTCTTCTCCTTTTCTAAACCATTCAAATGGGCAATTACTTATATTAATACTATCTTCTGGCATATCTCTTACCCATAAATGTTTACTTTCTTCCTCCCAGCATATCCATTTTGGCTGTAATACTGATACAGCATTTCTTAAAGCCATTGGAAGTGCTATATGATAAAAATCTCTAATTTTAGATAAAGTTTTTAAGTAATATATGTGTTCAATAGTTTTCTTATATTGTGCTTCAAAGTCTATATATAACACATCAAACTGTTTATTCATTCTTTCAGCTACAATATTGGCAAGTTGAACCATAACAGAACTATCTTTTCCCCCACTAACACAAAAATAAATATTTTCAAATTCATTAAAAATAATCTCTAATCTTTCTATTGCTGCATCTAGTACATTTTTTTCCAAATATATTTTTCCCATTAAATTATATACCTTTCTTTATCATTCATTTTTGTTTCTACTATATCATTCTCATTCATTTACCTTTCTTCTATTTTTTTCAAAACACTATTTTATATAAATCACAAATAACACATCATTAATAATTCTTTCCTATATATTGAGTTGCAATCCTATTTTCTGGCTTTTTATCAAACATATATAACACAAATAAAAATATCCATTCCAAAGGTTTCATTAAAATATATGTAATATCTGCTTGCCAATCTGTATGTATATGTTTTGCTAAAGGAAATCCATACTTATCATAAATATATCTTACAAAATGATGAAATTTTGGTGTTTTTTCTTCAATTAAATTTTCAAAAGCATTTGCTATACATAATTGTCTATTTACAACAATTTTTTCTCCATGTCTTATTCCCATTCTTGTTGGTTTTACTAATCTTTCATGTCCTTTTAATGAAACTGTGCATAAATAATGGCCATCATAAGTAACAGGAGGTGGTGAGATTTTCTTTGACAAAGTCCAATCGCTTGTTTCTAAAAATGCTTTTATTGCTTCATCTGGTCTTTGTCCAAATAATACTAAAATACATATTAATATTACAAGCATTGGTATTGCTAAAATTACTGATAATATATGCCAGGTATCTGTATCATTTAAAATTTTATTACATTTATTTAATATTTTATTTTCATATTCTTTTATAGTTATATTCTTTTCCTTATAGTAATTTATAATTTCTATTTCAGCTCTAATACTGCATAGAATATAGTTTATAGGAAATAGTGTTAAATATGGAATTCCATAAACCCAGTTTTCCATCATACTCATATTAGAAATTTGAATTATAAATATTATCATATATATTGAACATATTAAAATTCCTGACATACAACCAACAATAATTAATGGTGGCAAATCCAATTTCTTAATTCTTATTAAAAAATATGAAACTATTCCTAATATTAAAATTCCTATAAATGTTGGCATACTCCATGATGCAATTGGTGCATGTGCCGTTACTTCTAATCCACTTAATATTATTGATTTATCATAATCTTTAAATCCTAAAAATTTATATAAAATTATTGTAAGTATAATTCCTAATACAAATGTTATAATATCTATTAAATTTTCTTTTACTTTTTTCTTTCTAAATAGATTTATTATGTTAAAAAGTGTTAATATTAGTGGAAGTAATATACATACAAATCCAATTAAAAACCATAAAATTATTCCCATTCTTTACTACTCCTTAATTTAGTCATCTATATTCCTAATATTCCAAGAATTGTTATGACATTCATTAATATCATATAATTCTTACCTCTTTTTTTGATATTATATCTTATTTTTATTTAATTGTCTAATGATTATAATAAACAATAATAGAAATGCCATATTAAAACTAATAAGCATTTCTATATCTTTTTACTATATCATTTCTATTTTTTCTTGTTTTTTATCTTGTATCAAAATATCTTTTCTTCTATAAATTGATAAAATCAAAGCTAAACTCATCATATTAATAATTAAACTTGCTCCACCATAAGATATAAATGGTATATTGAAATCAGCTTCTATCCATAAATTCAAGTTCATTAAGATATTAAATATGCTTTGCATGATAAACATACTAGATATTCCAATAATTAATAATTTTCCATATATATCTTTTATTTTAGCTGTATTTATGATTAATTTTATACTTAATGATATAACAGCAATAACAATTGCTAAACTGATTCCCCATCCATAATGAGCTAAAATTGATATAAATGCAAAATTTGTACCTTCATCAAATAAATCAAGTGCATTACTCATATCATCTGATTCTCCATAAATTTGAGCTGACTCTATAATTAATTTTCTATTAATACCAAGCCAACCATCTCCATATGGATCTGATTCTGGATTAAATGATGATATAATTCTATTTATTCGATATGTTCCTCCAATACAATACATTAATAACATTATTCCTAAAACAACTGGTATTCCCCATAATGTTAAAATTCTTTTTACTTTATTTTCTTTTAAATCTATTATTTTTACTGTTGCTATTATTAAATATGTTAATCCTAATACAAAAGCTGAAACCATAGATGGTATTGCCGTTAGAAGTATTAGGGATATAACACTTAATACAATAATTTTTACTAAATTTATATTAACATTAGTGTTTGAAAAGATTTTTGTTTGTAATATACTTTCTTTGTTAATATTATTTAAAAATCCTGCAAATGATATTATATATAAAGGTACAGCAATTATAGAGGCTGAAATAAAAATAGTCCCTAAACGTAAATAACACCTTCCATTCGTTCTGCAACCAGTCATTAATGCTAAAATAATAGTAATTGTTGCACTCAAATAAATCATATTTGAATATTTACATATTTTTTTATAATCTGTAAAATATATAATTATTCCAGTTACTAATCCTACAAATGCAAAAAATAAATATTTCATCATATAATTATCTTTTGAATTTTCTGTTAGTGTGTTACTTGTTTTTATAAATGCTACTAAAAACCCAAAACATAGTAATATTATTGTAATTACTAATAGTTTCCAATCTAGTTTTGGTTTATGAATTTTATTTAATTTTTTTCCTATTTCTTCAGCATTTCCCATTTGTTTAATTGCTTTTTCTTCAGATATTTTTTCATTGTTTCCTTCTTCTATTAACTTTTCTTTTAAATCTTCAATATGATTTTCTATTTCCTTTGATATTTCTCCTCTTATAGGTTTGTATTTTATTTGTTCACATATAGAATTTAAGAATTCTTTAATTTGCAAATGAAACACCTCCTAAGACTTGATTTATTCCATTACTAAATATTTTCCACTCTTCTTTTCTTTCTTTTAATTGTTTTTTTCCTTTTTTAGTAATGGAATAATACTTTCTTTTTTTAGTTCCTGTTTCATCCCAATATGAAGTTATAAATCCTTTTTCTTCTAATCCATGTAATATAGGATATAGTGTACCTTCTTGTAATTCAAAAACATTATTAGATTCTTTTGATATTTCTTTAATCATTTGATATCCATACATATTTTCTTTTTCCAAAAGACTTAGAACTAGCATATTTGTACTTCCCTTTAGTAGCTCTTTGTTAAATTTCAAAATAATCCCTCCTTTGTTACCTTGTTATTCTAGGTATTTTTATACATTGTATATCTAGGTATTTTATTTGTCAAGATAAATATTAAAAAAGACTAGATTTTTTATAATCTAACCTTTGTATATTATCCAAATTTTGGCAACAATAAATTATTTCTTGTTTATTCATTATTAATACTTCTTTATTTTGAATCTATAATTCTAAATATACTACTATATTTATCTCGTAATTAGATTATATTATAGATTTCTGATTTTGAATGAAAAAAATAAAAATTTCTATAAATATTGACATTATTTTATTTGTTTGTTACATTGTTATCAACACAAAAGATAAATTCAAGTCGAAAGGAGGGAATTTAGAATGAACAAAAGTGAGTTAGTTTCTGCAATTTCAACAAAAACAGAACTTTCAAAAAAATCAGCTGAAGCATCTTTAAATGCATTGGTTGAAGTAATTACTGAAGAATTAAAAAATAATGGTAAAGTACAACTTGTTGGATTTGGTACTTTTGAAACAAGAAAAAGAGCTGCTAGAAAAGGAATTAATCCTCAAACAAAACAAGAGATTAAAATACCTGCTACAATTGCTCCTGTATTCAAAGCTGGAAAAGCTTTAAAAGATACTGTAAATAACTAATAATGAGAAAAAATCATAAACTAGAAATGTGAGTTTATGATTTTTTATTATCTATTTCATTAATATAACACCTTTAATATTAGGATTTAGTAATTTAATAAAATCAGTAGCATCTTGATTTATTCCTACTACACTACCATAATGTATTGGTATTGCTATCTTTGGTTGTATTTTGTTTATTAAATATGCTGCATCTTTAAAATCCATTGTATATATTCCACCTACTGGAACAAATGCTACATCACATTTTATTTTCAAACTTTCCTCTGTAATATCTGTATCTCCTGCTATATAATAACGAATTCCATTTATTTCAATAACATATCCTACCCATTTATTTTCTTTTGGGTGATATGGTTTATCTATATTATAAGCTGCTACTGTTTCAAATCTTATATCTGATGCCATATCTTCTTCATCTGGATCAACAGTTATAATTTCATCTTCTTTAAATCCATTATTTAATAATTTAGGCAATAGTTCTTCTGGAGCTACTATTATAGTATTTTCTTTTCTAACTTTATTTATATCTTCTTCAGAATAGTGGTCGTAATGGTCATGTGTTATAAATATAATATCTGCATCATTGTATTCTTTATCAATTTTAAATGGGTCTATATATATTATCTTTTCTTTATTAATTTTTATACTGCTATGACATAAAACAGTTATATTATCTAACATATAATTTTCTCATTACTTTAATTCAAAGACTCTTCAAATTTTTTTATTAATTTTTTCTTTTTTGCTAATCCTTGCTCTTCATATTTTTCTGGTGTAACACATCTTTTTAATAAATCAATACTTGATTTATAATATTCTTCATTTGTTTCAACAAATTTTTTTTCTTTATTATTTAAGTGTTTTTCTTTTAATTTTTTATAAATTCTATCTATCTGATTTTTTAAAATTTTCTTATCTAATTTATCTGTTACATAAGCTAATTCTAATTCTACATTTATTTTATTCTTTGGAAATTTATGAATATAGTTTTCTACATTCATTTTATCCAATATGTCATATTCACTTTCATTTTCTTCTATAACTTGTACTGCATGAAAATCAACATATTTGTTATCATAATCATTAACTATATATAATACTTTCATATTTTTTCACCTTTCTGTGTACGATTCTACCTATCTGATCTATAACTTGTAATTTCTATTTAACATTCACATGAAAATAATTGCTCATGGCATTTAGGACATTTTTCGCAATCACATCCATCATGATGATATTCCCCCATTAAAGCATTACAATCATGGCACCTTAGAGTTTCATCTTCTATTCCATAGTAAAAATCATATTCATCTCCTACTGCAATTCTATCATAAGTTTTTCCATCATTTAAAATAATTTGTGATATACAACACCCATTGCTTTTTAACATATCCTCATTGCAAAAACCACATTTAGCCATACTATTTTCCTCACTTTCAAATTACAATTTCTCAAGATGATATAAAGTAACAGATAATTTAAGAAAACACTAGAATTTTATGTAAATATATGTTATAATTAGGTTGTACTTTTATTGAGGGCAAAGGAATTTTTAATAAAAGGAGAACCAATATGAATCATTTTGAAATTGGTAGATTAATAGGAAGATTAGATGTAATATTAGATGGCATATTTAATAAAGAAAAAGATTTACAAGAATTAGAAAGTGCCTTAAAATATGAGCAAGATATTGAAACACTAGCGATAATTTATGGAAAAATTGAACAAAAAATGATTATTGCAAATAAAGACAAAAAAGAGATTCAATTTTTAAAAGACTTATTTATGGAGGCAGAACAAACACATATAGAAGAATTTAAGAAAAAGAATATAAATGAACTACGACTTAGAGGATTTCCATTAAAAGCACTAAATAATGAAAATATTTTTACTGTTCAAGATTTATGTAATAAAACAATTCAAGAATTAGAAAGTATTAGTGGAATTAGTGATATGTCAGCACGAAGGCTTGTAGATGTATTAAAAAGAAATGGATTATATTTAAAGCAAAAATAGCAGGTAGTTAACCTGTTATTTTTCACTTTTAGTTGCATTATCTAAACATTGTTGAATTTTTTTAATAGAATTTTTATGAATTTTCTTGATATTTGCTATATTAACATTCTCAATATTATTGATATCCTTTAAAAATCTAGTTATTTGATCATCACACATTCCCCAAAAATCAAGTAAGGCAATTTTAAAAATAATTTGTAAATATTCTTCGTTATACTTTGTTAGATGTTCTGTTTTGATAATATTACAAATATTATCAAATACCTTTTGACCATGTTTTTCTATAAATAAACTACAAAAATCAATTAAAAAATCCATGAAATCACCTCTAATATTTAATATATAATATACCATAAAATTAGAATAATTATAATTTATTTGCTAAATTATTGCTTAGTAGATATATCATTTTATAGTTAATGCAGTTATGATAAATTTTACACCATCAGCAACACCATTTCTATAAAGTAATTCATTTTCTTTACGCAAATATCCACATTCTACCTCATCATATTTTAATAATAATCGCTTCAATTTATCTCTTGACTTTGGATGCACTCGTGAATCAATAAATTTAATAATTTCATCATAGACCATTCCTGATTTTTCTTTTAATTTTTCTCTTTCTGAATCCTCTAAATCAAATAATTCTTCATCTTCTTTTTTATTAAATACAAAATTAATAATGTCCCTATAATTCATAGGTTCTTCACCTCCTTATTCATTATATAATTTTAAATCTCTTCTAATGTAATCTTCAATTTCTGGGATAAGTTCTTCTTGGTCTCTTAAAATTTCACCAGGTGGAAATGCTACACTTGTACCAGGTGTTAGTCCTAGATCTAACATAAAAGCTATTTGTTTTTTATTTAGTCCCAAATAGTTTAAAGCTATAACATAATATACAACAAGGCAATATTGAACTAATACTTCATCTTTACCAACTTTTTCTATTATTTCTATTGGTATTTTTATCTTTTGACACATTTTATCAACTAAATTTTTAAAAGTCTCTTTTCCATATCGAGCAATCCAGTAAGTAAAATAGTAATTTGGCATTTTACCCTCCTTTCACGATAATTGTATATAAATATTTCTTAAATGTTAACGCTCAAAAAAAAATTTCTTTATTTTTTTTGTAATTGTTGTCAATATATTAAATTGTTTTGGAAAAAAATTTAAAAATGCCATACTAAAAATGTCTGTAAATACTTATATTTCAATGAAAAAATTTTTTAGGTCGTGCTTATTGAAATAAATAAAAAAAGTATGTAAAATATAAGTGTGTATTAGATTATGTTATAGTTTCTTACTATAACTACCTATAAAGTACAACTTTATAGCATAACTACTAAATAAAAGTTAGTAGCAGTATATCTACATTGTAAAAAAATGTAGCATAAAATGGGTACAAGCAAGACATTTACATAGATTATTTGTCGTGTTCATATAAAAAAGAAAGTTAGAATCTTAAAAGATGCCCCCTCTTTTAAGGTTGCTTAACTTTCTATTTTTTTACCCAAAATAAAAGAAAGGAGGATTTATTAAAAGAATCTTTTACACAAAAATAATGGAAGGAGATTTTTAATTATGAAAAGTGGATTTGATTTTGAATTATACGAAACACTTTTTACAAATTGCTTTATTCTTAGCTCAAGATATACCAATGGAAATTTGCAATTAAGTCTATTTGGAACTGACCCAGCTACAAATGAAACAGCACATTTTGTTGATATTACACTAAACCAAAATAACAGAATGCTAAAAGAAAATGAAATTGTAGTTGATTGCAAATACAAACCTAGTTTAATCCCTCAGTTAGTAAATTTAGGTGTTTTAAAGGAACAAGTTGGTATATGTGCAATAAAAGGTGCAATATATCCTATTTATACTATTGATAAAACAATGGTAAATCAAAAACAATATTGTATGCAAGAATTAGTTGCTGCATAAAAGAAAGGAAGAATAAAAATGAAAGAAACAAGAAATCTACAATTACCAGTAATCGGTAGAGTTCAACATCGGCGAGCAAATTTTGGTTAATGGAAAAACAAGAGTAAAAGACTATGGATATTTCATAGCAAAAATTCAAGAAAGTAATATGCAACAATACTTAAACAAGTTTGATGAACTAGTTAAGGGAAAAACAACTTTAGATATACAACTTTTAGAAAAAGACACATTTACAATAAAAAGAGTTAGATATAATCAAGGAGGCGCAGCTTGTTATTGTATGGATGGCGAAGATACTGGACGAATAAAAGAAAAAAACTTATGGAAGCCAACTCCTTGTAATTCTAGTTGTAGTTATTTACAAAAAGATGCTAATGGAAAAACAGCATGTAATCGTATTGCTTGGTTAAAATTTTTTATTCCAGAGATTTCAATGGATCGAATATGGCTTATGAGAATTACTGGCCAACAATCAATAGACAATATAGATGCTTATTTACAATTACAACAATTACAAGGCAATTCATTAAACAATTTATTTACTTTATTTCTAACACAAAAAGAGCAAACAAATTTCTTAGGAAAAACTTTCAATAACTATGTTTTAGATATCGTTAGAAAAGGAGATTTTATTTCTGAACCTCAAATTCCACAAACAGAACAAGAACTAAAAGATTTATCCACAAAAAACACTCAAAATGTGAATAACAATGTAGAAAAAGAGAAACAAAACACAGTTACAAAACCTGTTACTACTCAAAAGAGTAATATGGAAACTAAAAATTCTAAAAATACACAACCAAAGGAAGATAATAAACAAATACAAAATGAAACTAGTAATATAACAGAAACTAAAGAAACAACCAAGCCAAAGAAGCAAACTAAAAGTAAAACTAAAAAGGCTGAAGAAAAACCAAAAGAATCAACAAATGAAAAACAACAAGATACTGAAAATTATGATAATTATTATGTATTTGAATCTTTATCTAGTGAAAAAATACAAACTAAGTCAGGTCCAAAAGATTATACAATTGGAAAATTTTATGATATGCAAGATAAACAACACAACATTATAGTAAAACCTGAGTATGTGAGTGAATTACAAAATTGTGAACTAGGTACACTAGTACAATTTACAGAGATTAAAGAAATAGAAGGTAAAAAGTTTGCACTAGATTTAAACTTTATTCAAAAAATGGAAAAAAATATAGCAGCATAAGAAAGGCACTCTTATACTACTGTTATTCGATAAGCCATTGGCTTTGATTTATATATATTATATACGAATCAAAATATAAAAGTCAATGTTCAAAAATAAAAAAAGGAGAATTTACAATGCACAATGAGTTCAAAGATGGTAGTGAGGTTATTGTAAAAGGTCCAGGAAAGAATGATGGAAAATATTACGATAATCAATTAGCAATAGTATTAGAACGAGATCCATACTTTAAAGACTATAATGTTAAATTCAAAGATGGTACAGAAGATTGGTTATCACCTAGATATTTACGAAAACCTATACTAGAAGGAAAGGAAATAAAAGAAAATGAAATTTAATTATGTAAAAACAATTCGGTTTTAGAAAGCACAAAAAAGTATTTGAAACTAATTTATATGACATAACTAAAATAAGTGGAAAAAACAGGTCTGGTAAAAGTAATATATTATTTGCAATTGTCAATATTATTTTAGGAACAAATTTGACTGGAGATGAGAAGGCTTGTCTTATCAATAAAAAATGTGATGCTTCTTATGGAGAGCTACATTTTACAGATAATCAAGACCGTAATCACATACTTATTCGTGGAAAACATAGATTTGACAGTAAAAAAAATTTTATATCATTAGATGGCAAAATAGTAACACAGGCTGATTTAATGGGATTTTTCAAAGACAAAAAGTTACTATTATCTATTTTGAATCCTTTTTATTTTTTAAATAAAAGACCTGGAGAACAGAAAGAGCTGGTCGATAAATATTTGTCAGATATAAAACCTAAAACTATATTTGATAAATTGAATACTAAGCAACAAAATGATTTGATTCAAAAGTACTTTTATGTGTCTACTAGAGAAATATACGCTTTATTAAGTATTGAAGAACTAGAGCTTATATATAATGAACACAAATTACAATCAATCACAGGAAAAGAATTTACAGAACTATCAAATAATGAACTAAAAGATGCTATATGTGAAAATATAAAAACTCTAAAAGATATTAAATATTATGAAATGCTTACACCAAAAGAAAAAGAGGATTTTATAAATCTAAATATGCCTAATATTTTTATGGACATTGCTTACAATAATTTAAGCACAGAGGAACAAGAAATTTTAGAAGGTGTCCCTAGAGATATTCCTACATATATTTACGAGTTAAATCAAAATATAAAAACATCAGATCAAGCAATTACTTCATTAAATGGAAAAATAGAATATGCACAAAATATAGTAAATGAAAAATTACCAGCATATAACAAATTTGAAAAGGATGTCGAATTATCATTAGCAAGACAAGAACTTGCTTTTTTAAATACTAACCAAGATATTGTAAATAAGGAAAAACAAAAGCAAATAGTTGATAGTTTAGAAAAAGATATACTTAATAAGGAAACTGAAATTATAGAACTTGAAAAGCGTATGACCGATGGTAAGAAAAAGTATCTTGCAATAAAAAGTGGAACTGTTTGCGATTGCCCTACTTGTGGTCAACATATTCAGGATAATAGCAAGATAAAAACAATAGAAAACATGAGACAAAGCTTAACTGCTGACTTTGAGAGAAAAAACCTATTAGATGCTCAAAAGAAAGACTTAAGCTCAAAATTAATGGTTGAAAAATGTAAATATCACGCATTAGAAGGAGAAACAACAATTGAAAAAAGCAAACAAATTGCTGTTGTTGAGGATAAAATCAGAAAGTTAGAAAATGAACAACTAGAAATAGAAAAAGCCAATAATGAGATTAGAATAAAAGAATCTAATATTAAAAATGCAAAATTAGATATTCAAAAGTTTAGCAACGAAATACTATCTTATCAAACATTAATAAACAATTCAAAGGAAGCAAAACAGATAGTACAAAAGTTATATATATCATATATTGAAGAGAAAATGAAACTTGCAAAACAATATTTAAAAGATGTTGATATCAAGTTTTACTCTGTTTTAAAAACTACTGGAGAAATCAAAGAAGATTTTATAATCACCTATAAAGGCTCTCCACTAGCTGATTTATCTAGGTCAGAAACAATTGCAACTGCTATTGAATTTGCTAATATGTTCAATAAAATTAGTCGAGTAAACTTACCTTTATTTATTGATGACTACGAATCTTGTGCTGATTATAACTTTATTGAGGAATATTCAAAAAATACACAAGTTATCGTATCACAAGTAGCAAAAGGTCATTATCTTACAATTGCAGATGCTAATAGTAACAATTGTACTATTATCAAACCTACTATAACAGGGTACAGAACAATAAATATGCACAAAAATAATGTAGCTGATATACAAAAGGCTGCATAAATGGAAAAGGCAGAAATATCTGTCTTTTTCTTATTTAAGGAAACTACTGTAAAAGGCAATTGCCAAATTTCTTTATGGTAGATGGAAGGAAGGAAATACATATGAGAATTAAAGTTTTATTAGTAATACCAAATCAAGAGGTACAAGTGGTTAAAATACCAGCAAATTTAAAATTTATTAAAGCATTTATTGGAGAAAATCTTTTTAGATTAAAACTAAGTAAAGATACTATACTTATTGCCAATAAGGATGCTAATGTAGAGGATTTCAATAGAATTGTTGGAGAAAATATCATACTTGGGACATTTTTAGTTGTCTCTATAAAAAACAATTGTAGAGTTAGTATGAAAAAGAAGGATATTAGGAGATATACTAATATGTTCAAATTAAGGAAACACAAGAAAAAAATAAATATGTATAAAGAGGAATGGCTTGAAGAGTATTACTCAAAACAAAGAGAAATGAAACAAAAAAATGCTGAAAGAAACAAAAAGGAAATCTTTAAAATAGCAGCATAATAGAAAGGAATTGAAATTTTATGAATAATAAATTTATTGCAATGATTATATTAAATCCTAACATAGAAGTAGGAAAAATTGACTTTATACAAAGTAATATTTCAGCTATATTTGAACAATGTAGCAAAATACAAAAAGTTTGGTTTTTAGGTAAAAAGAAACTTGATTACAAAATCAAAAAATATACTGAAGGATATCATTTAAAATTTGAAATAATGACAAAAGACAAAAAAGCAAAAGATATCGAAAGAATCCTAAAAAATAATAAAAATGTTATCTTTTCTATCATTATAAAAGATGAACAAGAGAGAAGTAACTTACCTATTATTAAAAAGAATCCCTTGCCTTTTAATAAGGTTAATCAAGTAAATACTTTAAATATAAAAAATCAAGACAATAAAGTATATTTACTAATCAGCAAAAATCTAAAACTACCTTTTGCAGAATCAAATATTTTAGTAATGAGTAGTGATATAAACAAAATTCTTGAATATGCAAATAAAGAGTTGCAAAGTTACATATATGTCAAAGGTTACAGAGCTTTAGTTGCAATGAAAAATATAAAAGATTTAGAAAAAGAATTAAAACACAAATGGAAAATTGAATTTGTCTTAGGCAACAATCCTAATATAGGACAAGAGCTATTAATACAAGAAAAATATTTAATTTAAGGAAGGAATGAAAAATTATGAATAAATATGAAACAATTTTTTTAATGAAAAATGACCTTACAAAAGAACAAAGAAACAAAATAATTGATACAATAAAAAATTATATCAATGAAAATGGAAAAATAAATAATACAGAGGATTTAGGAGAGAAAACTTTAGCTTATGAAATCAAAGAATATAAGAAGGCATATTACTACTTAATTGAATTTGATTCTAAATCTGAACAAATAACAGAATTACAACGAATTTATCGTATCAATGACGACATTCTAAAATTTATAGTAATAAGAAAAAATGATTAAGGAAAGGAAGAATTTGAAAATGAACAAAATTATTTTATTAGGAAGGTTGACAAAAGCACCTGAAATTAGATATTCACAAACAAATGAAATGAAAGTTGCACTATTTACACTTGCAGTTAATAGAAAATATGTAAAAACTGGAGAAGAAAGACAAGCTGATTTTATTAACATAGTGGCTTATTCAAAATTAGCAGAATTTTCAGAAAAATATTTAAGACAAGGGTTACAAATATGTGTATGTGGTAGATTACAAACTCGTAACTATGAAGATAAAAACGGAATTAGGCGATATGTAACAGAGATTATAGCGGAAGAATTGGATTTTGCCGATAGTTTCAAAAAAGAAGATGACAGTATTTTAAATTCAGACAAACCAGTTAATACACAAGAAAATACTAATACAAACACTAACGAGGAAGTTTTCCCTAGCGAAGATGACCTCCCATTTTAAACAAAGAAAGGAATAAGAAAATGGATATTATAAAATATACAAAATATACAAAAAATGAACTATTAAAAATACTTAAAGAAGATGGAATTTTATTTGTTGAAACAAACTTAGGAGATAAATACATAATAAAAAAAGATAACTTGGCTGATTTTATTATTCTTGAAGCTCAAAGGACAGGACATACTGTTGAAATGAATTTTTTTATGCCAGGAATTAGTGGTGTAGTTATGAGTACTTATGGTTGGTTTTTAAATAAAGCCAACCCTCTTTTAAGAGAAGAAATAATTGATAGACTAGTGTTATTACAAACAACAGATGAAGAGCCTAAAAAGGTCAAAGTTTTTGATATAAATATATTTGGAAAAATGCTTGATAACAATGAGATAGATAATGATATTAAAGATTACAACAGACTTTATCTAAAATACGAAAAAGCTCAAAATATATAATATAAATGGAAGGAGTATAAATTAATGGAAACAAATATTATAAGTGTAAAATACGAAGACAATTATATGCCTAAAACATTCAGTGGTAAAGCATATAGTTACTATACAGCAATTCCTGTTGAAGTAGGAAATTTAGTAATTGCTCCGACACAAAATGGAGATAAAATCGCAAGAGTATCAGAAATAAACATTCCAGAATATAAAGTAGAATTTTTTAAATCATCTTTGAAATTAATAACAGATAAAATTGATAGAGAAAAGTATTTGCAATCAAATGAAATACTAAAAGAGGTTGCTTGATATGACTGGCATTGATATTGTGAATATTCTAATACCCAAATTACTTGATATGGACTTTATTGTTCATAGATACGATGCTTACTCGACAAGTTCTATTTACTTAAAATTAGACTATGGCATAGCTTGTGGTATTCGTATAGCTGATCATCCAGGCAAAAAGAAATATAGTTACAGATTTAATATCATAAAAGATTTTAATGGAGATAAGGTCATTTTAAAAGATGGCCTTATTTGTCGCTTTTATGACTTTACTGAACTTGAAAAAGTATTAAAAGATGTGCAAGAAGAAAAGAAAAAGAAACTTTGTAGATACGGAATTAATAATTACAATTCTTATATGAAAAGAGAACAAAAAGAAAATGAACTTTTTAAAAGATTCAAAAAGGTATCATAGTTTGAAAGGAGAAATTTATGGAAGGTTTAGAAAAATTAGAAATAGAAGTGTTAGAAATGAACAATTCTAGTGTTTCTGCAGTATTTGATTATTTAAAAACAAGAAAGGATTTATATGAAAAATTTAATAATAAGGAAAAGTCCATAGAACAAATGTGGGATTATATATGTGATAAAGCTAGAAAAATGTCAAAAAATAATGTAGCAGTAGTACAAGATAATCTTGTATTTATATGGGCTGTTAATTACTTTTGCAAGACTAATGAAGAATTAGGAATAAAAGAAAAGAAGACTAAAAAAGCAGCACCACTTTCAGCAGATGAGACAATTGAAAAAATTAATAAGAAACATTACGAAAAAGAAAGGCAAAAAGAAAGTGAACAAAAAAAGGATACAGACAATCAAATATCAATATTTAAGGAGGAACAAAAATAATGGGATATATAAAAGTTGCCTACCGAGATATTTTGAGACAGCTAGACTATTATTCAGATCTCCCAAAAGGCTGGAATGAATTTATAAAAGAACAAGAAAAATATCATAATTTGGTTATAAAATCAAGCAAAAATAAATGTTTTTGTACTAATTGCCATCATCATTTTATTAGTAACAAAAAAATAAAAGAAGAAGTAAAATGTCCTAATTGCCATAACAAATATTTAATAAAAAGAAGTAACTTGCGTTATTATGAATTTAAGGACTATTTTTCTATTTTGGACAAGGTAAATGATACATTTGTAATTAGATATTTTGAACTAAAAACTATAATAGATGCTATACATGAACAACATTCTTCTGTTGTTGAATTTGCAAGAGAAATACCTACCAAAGATTATTACAGAGAAGTTTTTGTAAATGAAAGGGTTTCAAAGTGTCAATGTCATATATATATACATCATAGTAATAGTATCTATTTTAATGAGAAAAAATGGAGAGAATATACAAGAAATTACTCGTTAATTGATTATTCAATAGTATTTCCAAACAATATAAAATCATTACTAAAGGATACTAAATATAAATATTCTTGTATATGGGATATAGCAAAGCACTCTACTTATATTGATTTACCCCAATTATTAAAAAATAATAATGAGATACCTATAATTGAGCGTTTAGCAAAAATGAAATTATATAATTTAGCATTACGAGCTAATAAATTTAGTAATTATGGTTCTTTTCAAAATGTTTTTGGAATTTCAAAGGACTATTATTCTTTTATGAAAAGATACAACATAACATACAAACAATTAAAAATATTAAGGTTACTAAAAGAAAAAGATATTAATAAAATAAGATATTTAGAAAAATTTATAAATTATGGTGATAGCATAACTGATTTAGAAGAAATTTCACAATATATTAGCTTAAATCGTTTTATAAAATATGCAAAGGAACATCGTGGAAAAGTGAATACATATTTATATAAGGATTATTTAAGATTTGCTAAATTACTTGAGTTTGACTTAAAAAATAATAGATATGCTTTTCCAAAAAATTTAAAAAAAGAACATGATAAATTAGAGAAACAATATGAGATTCAAAGTAAAAAAATTATTAATAACGCAATTGTTAAAAGAAGCAAGGAATTGTTAATTAATAAATATCAAAACAATAATTTTATTATATTACCAGCTCGTACTTTAAAAGATTTACAAGAAGAAAGTAAGCAACAAAATAATTGTGTAAGGACATATGCAGAAAAGTATGCTGAAGGTACTTGTGATATTTATTTTATGAGAGCAACAAATAAACCCAAAAAATCACTTGTTACAGTAGAAGTTCAAAATAATGAGGTAGTTCAAAGCAGAATAAAAAATAATAAGGATCCAGATGAAAAACAAATACGATTCCTACAAAAATGGGAACAAAATGTCCTAAAAGAAGCAGCTTAAAAAATTAATAGGAGGATTAAAATAATGAAACATAAATCAGATAAAAATAATGGAAATAAGACGAAAGAAGTATTTGAAAAAGTTGTAAATTATGTTCAAACTATTGTTGATAATGGAGAATATGAGAAATTTTTAAAATTCCAAAAAAGTTTTAGAGGTTATAGTTTCAATAACCTTATTTTAATTTTTTCACAGTTTCCTGATGCTACAAGAGTTGCTGGTAAATCTAAATGGATAAAATTAAAAAGAGAATTAGCACCTGGCGCACAAAAGATATTCATTATTGCACCAATACCAAGACAGTATAGTAAAAAAGTCAAAATAGTCGAGGATGGCAAGGAAGTCGAGCGTGTTGAAACATATAAATATAACTATTATAGATATGTCTATGTATATGATATTTCACAAACTATTGGAGAAGCAATCCCTTTAGAAAATTATAATATTAATAGTAACGAAATGTGTTATTTTTATGAAAAATTAAAAAATTTTAGTCAATTTCCAGTATATGAGAAGGATTTGGATGGAGCTATACAAGGCTATTATAGTCCATCAAAAAAGGAAATTGTATTAAAAAAATCATTGTCAATAGACGATAAAGTATCAGTGCTACTACATGAACTTGCACATGGATTATATGATGACTTTGATTATAAGACTGATAGAAATTTGTCAGAGGTATTTGTTGAATCAATTGCTTTCATTGTTGCAGACCATTTTGGACTTGATACTTCCCTTTGCAGTTTTAATTATATAACTAAATGGGCTAAGGGAGATCCGAAAGTTGTACTTGATTTAGGTAGCAAAATTCAAAAATGTGCAAATCAATTTATACAAAATATTGAGAAGTTTGAAATGCAAGAATTTGAATTTGCAGTTTAAAATATGGAGGTACAAAATGCAAAGTATTGTTAGTTATGAGAACAGAGGTGATTTTGGAGATTCAAAATACAGAGGTAATTGTACTGGATATATAATAAGAGATTTAATTACTCAATTCTACCCTACCTCTAAACCTAAAAAATTTGTGGAAATATTTAGTGGTGGTGGTACTGGAAAGGATGTTGCTAAAAGTTTAAATATAACTAATAGCCTACATTTAGACTTAAATAATGGATGGGATGCTTTAACAGATGAAATTCCTTCAGGAGCAGACTTTATTTTTAGCCACCCACCATATTGGGATATTATCTCTTATGAATCTCAAAGAAATTCGCATTCTGAAAATGATTTATCAAATAAAATGTCTTATGAAGAGTTTATCAAAAAATTAAATATTGTAAATGAAAAAATATATCACTCTTTATTATATGGTGGTCGTCATGCTATCTTAATTGGCGATGTTAGGAAACAAGGGAAATATTATAGTATAATCAAGGATATGGACTGGCTCGGAGATTTAGAAAGCCATATTATAAAAATACAATATAATTGTGTTTCTGATAATAAAGTATATGCAAATACAAACTTTATTCCAATAAGGCACGAGCATTTACTAGTATTTAAGAAAAATCGTATATGGTTATTTAATAAAACTCATACAAGTACAGTTCAAATAAATATTATGGAAGTTACTAATATTACCTGGCGAGATTTAATACAAGCTACTATTCAATATTTAAAAAATACAGCTACAATTGATGAGATTTACAATATTTTAGAAAAATCTAAAAAAGCACAAAATAATAATCATGTAAGAGAAAAAATAAGGCAAACGCTAAATAATAACCCTAACTTTAAAAAAATTAATAATAAATGGGTATTGTGTGTTGAATAGAAAGGAGTTTTTATTATGGTTATTGATTATGAAATAAGTAAATATGAAAAGGAAAAAAAGCAAATAGAAATAAAAGATACTAAAAATGTATTTTTGAAAGGGACAAATCCTTATGATGGTTTAAATACTTATTTTGGAATATGGACTAAAAATGACGGATTAGCAATAGTAAATATAACAAGTTGGCGTAATATTAGTTATAAATATTACTTGGATAAAAATATGTCTACTAAAGTAGATATAGAACTATATTTGCAACATAACAATAATATAAAAGTTATATCAAAGGAAGAATTAAAAAAAGAAATAGACCATGTTAGGTCAATATTAGAAATATAAAATAAAAAGTGTAAGGGACTTGAAATGAATCGAGTTCCTTTATTCTTACATAAGGAGGCTATTATGAAATATTATGATAAAAAAATGTATGAAATGGAAGAAAAAATAAAAACAGCATTATTCACACTATTAATATTTACAATATCATTTCTATTAGGAGCATTTATAGGAAATATGGATGTAAATAATAAAGAACATCAAATAAAACAATTACAAATGGAAATAGATAATTTAAAAAAACAAATAAATTAGAAAAGAGGTAAAACTATGCCAAATACAAAAGAATTAGAAATAAAATGGGAAAAATCAAAAAATAAAATAAATCAATTGTTAGAGAAAAATGATAAATCTACTGTAAATATGTTTAAATTTTATAAATTATATATTCAATCACCTTTTGACAAAGCATTAATGAAATTATTTGAACTTGTATTTAACGGTTGGTATAAAGAAAAAATGGAAGGATAATGAAGAATGAATAAATTAGATTTTCAAGAAATGCAGCAACGTATTAATATATTGAATGTTGCATATCATTTATGTTTAGAAATAGTTGAACAGAAAGGTTACGAATATAAAGCTATATGTCCCTTTTGTGGGTATCATAATAAATTAAGTAAAATACCTACCCTATCACTTAATTTGGAAAATAACAAATATTGTTGCTCTGAATGTGGTGCTGGTCGGTTATTCTGTTGGATTATATGCTAAAATGCGAAAAATAAGTAATGATAAAGCATTTAATGAGTTATTAGAAAGAGAATGTTTTTCACAAGACAAAACACAATTAGAAATAAGACCTATGAATCAATTAGCAGATATTGAGATTAGAGATAAAATTTATAGGGATTTCTTAAATATGCTAAAATTAGAGCCACAACATAAAATGTATCTAAGAAATATGGGTTTTTTAGATAGTACCATAGAAGATAATTTATATAAAAGTGTACCAAAAAACTATATCAAAAGAAGAATAATAGCCAGTAATCTATCAAAAAAACACAATTTAGAAGGGATTCCAGGATTTTATCAAGAAGAAGATTTTAAATGGTTATTTAGCAAATACAATGGTTTCTTTGTCCCTGTTTTTGATGCAAACGGTTATATCCAGGGCTTATCAATTCATTTAGATAAGGCTTTTAACGATAATCAAGACATTTGGTTTTCAAGCAATAACAAGATTAATGGAACTCGTGCAAAAAACTGGATTATGCGAAGTAATATAAATGAATATTCTACAAGTGTTATATTAACAGATAGCTTACTGCTAGGAGCGTTATCGAAAGATATAACAAGCGAATCAATTATAGCTTTTCAAAATATTACTAACTCATATATGATTCTAAAGGAGATTGAGAACACACAAATAAAAAATATAATTTTTTTAGTTAGAGGATCAAAAAACTTGGACTACATTATTAATCGTGTTTTTCGTGATTTAATTCCACTTGGATATAATTTAGATACTAAATTTGTGTCTAATTATAAAGATTTTTTTAATGATAATTTTAATGTTAGTTATAATACATTAAATAAAGTAGCTTAAATAAAATGGTCTATTCTTTTTGGAGAATAGGCTATTTTTATTGTTTGTAAATTTCTTGAATAATAAAAAATTTTTAAGAAATTTTAAATTTTGTATCATAGTAATAGTTAGAATGTAACATTTATCGACAAAATATAAGAAAATTTTTCAAATTAATTTACAAAAGGTTATAACTGATGTATAATTATAAAGAATAATAAAAAAAGAAAGGGGAAAATAAAATGGCTAATAGTGGAGGAATGGGATGTTTTAATCATCCAGAAGCAACAGCAGTGGCATCATGTCCAAAATGTGGTAAATTCTTATGCAAGGAGTGTGCACAAAAAAATGCAAGTAAACTATGTGATGATTGCGAAGCAGAAAGAATAGCACAAAACAACCAAAATGCCGAAAAAAGAAAAGCTGATTTTCATAATCAAACAAAAGCTGTAAAAAATGATACTATAATAGATTTGGTTAAATCTGCTGTAATCTCTTTAATTTTTGCATTTCTAGGATTTCAAATAGGCAAGGCTGATGGAAGTGGTCTTTCATTTGCTTATATGCTTGCAGGTTTTCCATGGGGATGGAAATTTATTAGTAAAATTATGGATGGTGGCGTAATGTTTTTAGCAGCTCTATCTAACAATTTTTTAATTGCATTCATAATTAAGCTTGTTTTAGGTGGAGTAATTGGTGCATTTGTATGGCCTTTTATAATAGGATATAAAATATACCTAGTAATTAAAGCACATAATCTTGAGAAAAGTGCAAGATAATATGACTATCATAAGGTTGTTATAAGCAATATATAACAGCCTTGAAATTTTTTTAGGAGATAATAGTAAAATGAGTTGGTTAGAATATTTAGGACTAGAATATATATTAAGTGACGGAAAAGGATTCGGAGAAGGATTAAGTTTTGGAGGATTAGTATTTTTAGTAGGTGGTGGATGTTGGTTACTTCTTGCAATTTTTAATTCTGCGTTAGTGGATAAAGGAATTGTTGTATTTAATTTATTTATTGCTATATTATTATTGATAATTACAGCTGTAAGATATATAAAGAATATATCTTATACAAGTAAGTCTAAATCAACTATAAGAATGGCATTTTATATAATTTCAATTGTTGTTATAGGAATTTCTTTTGTATATGGGTTAAGCCATACATATCATTCTTTAATTTTTGATTATGAATACAAAGGAATATATTCAGGAATAGCTTCTATTTTATATCCGTTATTAATATTAAATTTACTTTTTCCATTTTTTTGTGAAAAAAGTAAATTTGGAAATAAGATACAAGAATGTACTGAAACAATTGGACTTTTTCTAATTTTAACACTAATATGTTTTTGCATAGGACAAGTAGTTACTTTGGGACTATCTTTTAGTAATGAAGAACAATTTTATGATAAATTTATTGTTTATCATGACAGAGAAGTAGCTAAAAAACGACAAAGTTGGGAATATTCTTCGGTAGAAGATTGTATTAATAAACTATTGCCAACCGAAGCTCAAAATCTTGTTAATAACAGTAATACAAAGAGCGAAAAGGACAAACTTAAGTATATACATGAAAAATATCCACAAGGAGATTTAAAATATAATAAGGTTATTCCTTCTCAAATGAAATGGGAAGATGATTATATAGTTGTATATGCAATTAAAGATAAAGAATATAACAATATTTATTATGTAAGATTCAACTATAAAGATTATACAATTTTAGGATTTGTAGATAAAGCTTACTATGAAAATGTAAAAAAAGCAGAACAATAAAATTTGTTATTGAGAACTACAATTGTAGTTCTTTTTTTAAAATTAGAAATAGTTATAATAATATTTATTTCTAAGAAAAACTATGATATACTATATAACAGATAATAAAGTATAGGGGATTTTTAAATGAGTAAAGAAAGTAAAAATAAAAGTACTACAAAAAATAATAAAAAACTGTATGCCCTACTCATATTTATAGTAATAGTATTAATTACTTGTATATCAGTAGAAGCATATATTTATTTAAAGAATAATAGCAAGTCAGATTCTTTAAATAGTTTGAAATATGTTGGGGTACTAGAAGATGGAACTTATTATATTTCAAAAGCTCCAAAAAATATAAGATTTCAAATTAATAGTACTGATAATAATTCATATATATTAAAAGACGAAAAAGGAAATATTATTGAAACTCAAATTATTAGTGAAAAGGGAAAAAATTTAATAGAATCAGCAAACAATTATAATGAGGGTGAAACTTATTATCTTGAATTAGTTAATACAAATTTTGCTGAAGAAAGATTTAAAGATGCAAAAAAGGTCAAATTTAAAATCGAAGAACCAGAAAAAGCCAATTATACTCTTTCTGATAAAGTAAAATTTATTTCAAGTGATATGGAAATTCAAAACCAAGATGGCGTTAAAACAATTGTATTAAACAATAATGAATATAATCCTAATGATATATTAATAAAAGGAAATGAGAACGAATTTAATGATGCTTATAAAATTTCAGAGATTAAAGATGGTGTCGCTTATTTAGTATCTCCCGAAATTGCAGAAATATACGAAGATATTGATTTGCATAAAGAATCTAAAATGAATTTTGAAGATATAGAAGTAAACGAAGAATTTAAAGACCAAATTAAAGTTGCTGTTAAAAAGTCTGTCTTGTATCAATTTTTAGTGAATGAATCTTATGCTGCTGAAGAACCTGATATTGATATAAAAATCGAAAAAGGAGATAACGATACTATAAAGTTAGGAATATCAATAGTTTTACCAGCTGGAGGAGAATCATTTTTAGGAATTTCATCTCTTGCTAACCATGAAGTACGTTTTAATTTTTCTATTGAAATATCGAATAATTTTATTACAGATATAGAAAAAGATGAGAATATTGATTTAGATATGTCAATAAAAGAAAAAATTGATTTTTCAATTACTTTAACATCAACAACAAAACTAATAGATGAAACAATAGATATAACGGATAGTGTATCACATGACCTTGTAAAACAGCTTGGTTCTTATGGTTTAGATTCTACTAGTGGAAGTCCTAAACTCTGTGGAATGGATTTGGGTATGGGAGTACCTGGAATAGATATATATTTTGATATATATTTTCCAATCAATTTAACTATGCAAATAGAATTAGCTTATAATCAACATATTGAGATTATTCAAAATATTGGTGTTATGACGAATGAAAATAAAGAAACTGTCCCATATTCGACGGTAGGAGTTTCTTCAGCAAACACTAATTTTAGTATAGTTGGAAAAGCTAATTTAAAAATGGGATTAGAAATAGATATGGGAATTAGTTTCATATCAAGACAATTTGCACATATAGGGTTCTCAGCTGAAACAGGACTTTATGGAGATATTTTTGCAACAGCAAAAGTTAGTTATGACAATTTAACTAAAGAGTCAGAGAGTGAGTTTATAGGAAAAATCGAGTTTGGAGTTTATAATAAAGCTAAAATGGATGCTGGAATAGATATTTTCTTTTATAGTAAAGATTTTAGTCAAACTATATCAGATGTAAAAAAACCAATTTATTCTTATGGGAATATTCAAGAATTACAAAATATTATTGCTTCTATAAAAAAAGAAATATCTTCAAGTAATAATCAAGTATCAAGTAATTATTCTAATACTCCTAACATAACGACTTCAGAGGATACTCAAAATATTGATAATAATACTGATATAGATGTTGGAACAGCAATTTTAAGTGAAGATTCAAATGTAGGAGTAACTACAAATGATACAGAACTTCAAAAGATGCTAGCTGATGCTTTAAATAATGCTATAAATGAAGCTGCAAAAGCAGATCCAGATATACTTGTAAAATTAGTTCAAGATAATTTAGATGAAAGATGGAAAATTTTAAAAATTTGGAGTGTAGAAACATCTGGACATATATTAGATTGGATAGATCCAAATAAAACACTTTCTTTTAAGGAATTAACTACTTATATTGCAAAAAGTATAGACGATTTGACAGTTTATGATACTGTATCAGGTAAAGAATTTAGTGTTAGAGTTTTTAGAACGACTGATATACCATTTGTGCATCATGTCTCTATGAATGTAATAACAAGACCATAAATATAAATTTGAGGAGGTTTTAAAATGGAGAAAAAAACAAATAAAAAAGTTTTAGGAAGTATTATAGCAATTATAGTTATTTTACTAATAGTTGCTATTGTTGGAGGGGTATTAGTATTTAAAAAAGCTAATGATTCAACAGGTACAGAATGGGGAGACTCTTATTTTGAAAGATTACAAGAAGATATTGAAAAAGGAGATTATTCAAACATTGATAACAATAGTATGGAAATATCATTTTTACCATTAAAAGAAGATTCAAATCCTGCTATGATGGTTATATATAAAGAAGCAGATAAAAAGAAAATCAATATTTATAGAGAAAGAGAAATTAATGATGGAAATAGTAAATATATCATCAATAATAGTATGACCAATGAAGAAAACAAAGAATATGATATACAATATCTTTATAATACAGAACTAAAAGAAAATAGATGGTATTTAACAGATACTACCGTAGATTCAAAAATGATTAGTTACAATGATATACAAAAAAATTTTGATAGAGCGGATAAAAAAGATAATTTCAATAATATAACTGAATCAGAAGAAGAGATAAATAAAAATAGTTCTTATGGTTTTAATAAAGATGAAATGCAACAAAACCAAGAAATATCAAAATTTGAAGAAACATTTATAAAAGTAGATAATGAACTTGTAGAAAAATTATATCCAAGTTTTACAATAACAACAGATATGGAAGAAACTGAAATAAAAAATAAAATGAAAGAAAATATAGCTCAATATAATCCTACGAATGAGGAAATAAGCAATGAAATAAAAATAGCAACAGAAAATAAAATAACAGAATTAGAAACAAAGAAAGAACAAATAAAAGTAGCTCAAGAAGAAAAAGCAAAAAAAGAGGCAGAAGAAAAGGCAAAAGCTGAAGAAGAAGCTAGATTAAAAGCAGAAGAAGCAAAGAAAAAGGCAGAGGAAGAAGCAAATTCAAGTCTTAAAGCCGGAAGCTATACATTAAAATATGGTACTTATAAATGTGGATATAGTGATGGACAATATTTACTTACTTTAAATAAAGATGGAACAGGTCATTTAAAGTTAATAAACCCCGAATTGAATTTTGATATAGATGGAACTTATTATTATAGCGATGGAACAATAACTTTTGCAAAATCTGGAGTTACTACAAGATCTTTTGATGTTATTGGAAACAATAAACTAAGAGCTAGATGGGATGATGGAGTATGGACTATAAAATAATTGGTGTAAAGGAGATTTTAAGATGGAACAAAAAACAAACAATAAAGCCGTAAAGATTATTATAGCAATTATAGTTATTCTACTAATTATTGCTATTGTTGGAGGAATATTTGTATTTAAAAATGTAAATAATTCTACAGGCACAGAATGGGGAGATATTTATTTTGATAAATTAGAAAGCAATGTTGAACAAAAGGAAATGTATGAGAATATTGATAACAATAATATGCAAACGACATTTGTTAAATTAAAAGAAAATACAAATCCAGTTATGATAGTTAGTTATAAAAAGAATGGAGAAAATAATTTTAATATTTATAGAGAAGCTGTGAATAATGATAATGAAAAATATGTAATAATTGAACATATACCATATCAAGAAGAAAAAGACAATGAATATGATATACAATTTTTATATAACATTGAATTGCAACAATATAGATGGTATAAGGTATGTAATGCAAAAGAATATACTACTTATCAGGATTTACAAAAGGATTTGGATAAAATAGATAAAGCTAATAATTTTAATATTATAACTACAACAGATGAAGAATTAGAAAAAAATTATAGTTATTATTTTAGAAAAAATGAAATGCCACAAGAAATAGAAGATGGTGAAGTTCAAACTATATCAAAATTTGAAGAAACATTTATAAAAGTAGATGATGAACTTGTAGAAAAATTATACCCAAGTTTTACAATAACAACAGATATGGAAGAAACTAAAATAAAAAATAAAATGAAAGAAAATATAGCTCAATATAATCCTACGAATGAGGAAATAAGCAATGAAATAAAAATAGCAACAGAAAATAAAATAACAGAATTAGAAACAAAGAAAGAACAAATAAAAGTAGCTCAAGAAGAAAAAGCAAAAAAAGAGGCAGAAGAAAAGGCAAAAGCTGAAGAAGAAGCTAAGAAAAAGGCAGAGGAAGAAGCAAATTCAAGCTTTAAAGTTGGAAGTTATACAATGAAATATGGCACTTATAAAGGTACAGGTGGATTTGAAAATTCTAATGAAGGTGCTATATTAGTGCTAAAAGCAAATGGAACCTATACTTTAACAAGTAATCGTGGAAAATCAAGTACTGGAACATTTAAAGCATCTAGTGATGGATGGATAAATTTTGATGGTGGTTCTTGGACATATAAAGCAATAGACAATAATGTTCTAGGAGATGTAGGAGGATACTACGAGAGGTTTAAATGGTCAAATAATTAATTACTTTTTTAAATATGTATTTGAAATAAAAGGAGATTGAATAATGGAAGAAAAGAAAACAAAAAATAAGTTAATTAAAATTAGTGATATTATTGTTATTATTATAGGAATTGTTATATTGATTTTTGGGCTTAATTATATCCCAGAAAAAGAGGAGAATAGTTGGTCAAGTAGTTATCATATTGGAGAATCTAAGAAAGCACAAGAAGAGCAAGAAGAAGAGATTAAAGTACAAAATACTATAATAATAGTTGGATTTGCAATTACAGTATTTGGAGTGGCTTGTATAATAAAAAGAGTATTAGATAAAAAAGATACTAAGTTTGAAAAGAATGATAATAGTACCTCAGTAAAAATAAAAGAATTGCAAAAAATGCTAAATGAGAAAATTATTACGGAAAAAGAATACGAAAAAAAGAAAAAAGAAATATTAGATAAAATGTAATGTAAAAATTAAAATATTGTAAATGGAATATTTACAAATTATGCAAATTTTATACAGTTAAAAATATTTAAAAGGAGAAAAAAAAGATGTCAGAAAAAAAGACAAATAAAAAAACTTTAGTAATTATAATTACAGTTATAGTTATTTTATTAATAGTTGCAATCATAGGAGGAATATTTGTATTTAAAAATGCAAATTCAACTAATACAGAATGGGGAGACTATTATTATGAGACACTAGCAAGAGAATCAAAAAAATATGAAGGTAAGGTACCAGACGAAAAGGGAGAATATCAAACAAAAGAGTTTGATCACTATGTAGATACTAACAATGTTACATTACAATTCATTCAATTAAAAGAAGAAGGTATACCTATAATGGTAATAGGTTACGAAAAAAATAATTATAAGCAGTTAAACATTTATCAAGCAAGAGAAACAGAAAATGTTGGTTACAAATATACATACACACTATCTTCATATCCATCAATTACAGACAAGGAAGAACAAAAACCAGATGGAAATTATGATGTTGAATTATTATATAATATAGAAGAACAAAGGTATATTTGGTATACACATCGCGTCGATATGGAAAACAAAGAAAGCTTCACGCCAATTGTATCAGGTGAAAAATCTTATCAATTTACCGAAGAAGAAATGAAAACAAATCAAATTTCAGAAGATGAAACACCAATTTTATCAAAATTTGAGGAAACATTTATTGTAGTAGATAATATTGATAAACCAATAGAAATAGGAGATATTCATAATATAGATGAAAAAGTATTAAAAGAACATATAAAATCAGCTGAAAAGCAATATAAAGATACTAGTACTATTATCACAGAAGAAATAAAAACAGCAACTCAAAATAAAATAACAGAATTAGAAAATAAAAAAGAACAAATAAAAGTTGCCCAAGAAGAAAAAGCTAAAAAAGAGGCAGAAGAAAAGGCAAAGGCTGAAGAAGAAGCTAGATTAAAAGCAGAGGAAGAAGCTAAAAAAGGATTAAAAGTTGGAAATTATACTTTAAAGTATGGATCATATAAATGTGATGCTGAAGATAGTCCAGCTGCTGGAACCTATACAATTAAACAAGATGGCACATTTACCTATACAAATACATGGTCAAATATAAAAAATGAAAAATACACAGATACAGCCTCTGGAACTTATACGACTTATTTTTCAAAAGGTGATGACTATGATTCAACTCAATCTTGGATTATAAAATTTAATTTTAGTAAATACCATAGTACATATGAGCCAAGTAATTCAAATAAGCGTGATTTTACTGCTTTTGATGTAACTTCTGATAATAAATTTCAATATAGACAAAGTCCAGGAACATTTAGATATCAAGGAAATTAAAAAATAAGAGAAATAATAAAAAAGATAGCAATTTTGCTATCTTTTAACTTTTTTATTAATCTATTGTATTTTTTAATTTTTCGTAATCAATATCTAAAACCTTACAAAAAGCAATAAGCTCAAAATCTTTTAAAATTTGATTACCATCTTCAATTCTTTTTAATTCAGTTGAGGTAATGTAAACAGCATGTAACTGCAATAATTCGCAAAGTTCTTTTTTCTTAAGTTTTTTCTTTTCTCTATATTCTTTTATTAACTTACCTACAACATTACTTTTTTCATTTCCGTACTTTTTCAAGATGCTCCCCCACTATCACTATTTTTTATTGATTTTATTACAATATTTTGCTAAAATATCGAGAGAGCCTCGACTTTTAAGATATTATTTTATTCTTTGTATGAAAGGAGGAATTTATGGAGAAAAAAATATTTTCAATTGTTCTATTTGATGGGGAAAACACAAAAACTAATACAGTAACAATAGATTCTTTACGCAAAATTATAGACAATTTTATAGATAACGATGGATACTGTCTTTGTATTACAAAAGCGTCTAGTGAAGCCGAAAAGCGAGAAATACAAAAATATTATAAATCCCAATATTATTTTTTTAATAGAAAATATAAAGTAGACAAAATAACTAAAGAAGAGTTCACACAAGTAATAAACAAGTTGAAAGAGATAAAAAATAAAAGTGAAACATTGGAAGAAATTGAAACAAAATTTAATGAATATAAAAAAACACTAACAATTATACCCCCATATAATGTTAGCGATAAATAAATCTATTTTGTATTTAATAAATAAGTAATCATTTGATTAATAACTGACTTGTCTCTTTCACTTAAAAGCTCGTACTTGTCAATAATATTTGTTGATTTAATGATATTTTTAAATAATTGCACAGACGAACATTCAGCAGTATTACAAATATTTATTGCAGTATCTATACTTATACCAACCTTTCCATTTTCGACTTTAGATAGAAACTGCCAATTTATATTTAATTTTTCTGCAAATTCCTCTTGTGTTAGATGTAAATTATTTCTAATCTCCCTAATATTTTCACCTAATATAGGATTACCTGTGTAATTATCTGTTAAATTATTCATTATCTTACCCCTATTTAATAGTATAACGGAGATAAGATAAAAAATGAATAATTTTACAAGTCTAATTTAAAACTATAAATAGACTTAATAAGTCTACTGTGAGATAAAAATAATATAGATTATCGAGGTATTAAGCATAAAAGGAGGTATAAACTTGAATTTACAAGTCGAAAACTTAAAAAACAAACTAGAACAACCAATAAATAACTCTGATTCTACAACTAATGATATAACAGAAAGAAAAATTAAAATATTAATAGCAGATGATTATAAGCCATTTTGCAATACATTAAGAAAGATATTAAACAGATATAAAGAATTAGAAGTAATAGGATTAGCACATACCGATCAAGAAGAAATATCAAAAATAGAAGAATTAAAACCTAATGTAGTTATAACAGACATAAAAAGAAATAATCAATATACTGGGTTAGATATAGTAAAACAATATTCTTGCAAAGAAGATTCACCTTATTTTTTTATTATTTCTTCAGAGATAAATGAGAAAGAATTAAATAATGAGAAAATAATAGGATTTATGAGAAAACCTTTTTTAGATTATGATAAGCTAGTAGAGAAAATTTTGGAAGCATATTTATAAATTTTTATGATATTCGACAAATTTCAACATATATTTGTGTCAAAATATGTTACAATGTATAAAAGGAGATGGTAAATATGCAAAAATATTATGAAAAATCTCTACAAGTTATACAAGAAAATAACATCAAAAATGAAAAGGAATACAACAAGATAGTAAAGGCATATTTCATACTATCAGCAGAAAGCTTAAAATATATGTCAGGCACTAGAAAATTTGAAAAGATTATAGAAATATCAAAGAAAGTCAATTAGGCTTTCTTTTTTTGAAAAGAAAAGCAGACACAACGAGTTGCATCTGCTAGATTTAGTAAACAAATATAAATATATGAACTATTTATATTTACACTATATATATCATTAAATTACCGTGAAATCAAGTGTTTTCTTCGCTTTCTTCCTCATTTTCTTCTTCCTCATTGTTTAGTACGACAAGTTCAGGATATGTAGTATATAAAAACGGAATTTCACAATCAATGTTATCTAACTCTTCCCTATCAGGAAATGCCAAAATTAATTTATCAGCTTTAGGGAGGGATAGGGGATAGGAATTTATTAATTTAACAATTCCCTTTTTATTATCTTCATTTGCTACGATTATATGATACAATAAATGTTCATTGGTTAGTAATGTAATATATACTGGCTCATAACCCTGATAAAACCTTATAAGTCTTTTTTTATACTTGCATAATATATCTAATGCTACTAACATATTATCATTTATTCTTCGTGTATTATGAACGAATATATCGCCTTTTTTACTTACCATGTTACTATACAAAATATTTTTAAAATTATCGTTTTCATTTCCGAATAATTTTTGTAAATGTTCTAATTTTGCACAACCGAAATCTTGTAAAAAGTTAATTACTTTTTGTTTATCTACCATAAAAAAACCTCCTTTAACTAATGATTCTCATTAAATAGCCATATATTAATTTTTTGTCTTCTCTAATTTCAGACACTCTTATCAACACATTATCCATAAAATGTGGATAGTTATTGAATCTTGCAGGAACTCTAACTAAGCAAGTGATATTAGTTGTGTCTAATTGAACAATAACACCACTATTTTTCTTTGGAAATGCTATTACTTTTCCAGTATATTCTCCACCTTCAGTTATATATTTTCGTATGCTTTTATAAGGATTTTCGATAAAGTCTTTGCTAGAAAGTTCAAATACATTATTTTCAAGGTCTATTTCTTTGATTCTAACTTTTAGATATTCACCTGGAGAATATATATCTTTGCAATTAACAATATAAGTATGTTGCAAGTTATCAGCTTTGATAATAACCTCTTTTCCATACAATTCTACTAGAATGTGTTTTTGTCCAACTGCCAAAATTCTCACTCTTACGGTATCATTTACTTTTAGTTTTGGTAGTTCTAGTTCAGATCGTAATTGCATAGCATCTTTTCGACTTGCTATTGCTATATTGGAAGTTGTATCTATTTCCATTACAATAAAGTCAATTTCTGCTCCAAGCATTCCTCTAATAATGGATTTATTTATTTTTTCTATGCCTAAATGTGTTGATGGAATTAGTATTTTTATATCTTCGTACCATACAATAGCACATGATATATTTTCATTTTTTAATTTATAATACTCATCTTCTATTCCACTAATTTTGCCTGTTAGTATTCTTTTTTCTTCTTTACTACGCAATAACTCTTTTATTGCTAATTCTTTCAAACAATCACCTCCAATTAAAAAAGCACTACCTTTTGGTAAATGCTATATAATTTTAATATATTCTAAAATTAAATCTAACTTTAGAAAGTATCCCAGTCTATTTTAGGATTTTTCTTAGGTTTTCTCTCTGTCTTTTCCTTTTTACTATTAACTTGCACTTTTTCAGGTATATTTTTGGTCCATTTAGGATTATATTCAGTAACAGAACTATCCTTTAGTTTTTTGGCAAGTGGATGTTCTGTATATCTCATTTTGTCTAGTAATAATGGTTTATTTCCTCGCAAGATTACTAATAGTTGTGTAGCTGCCATTCTTAATATTTCATCTTTATTTAGCAAGTTCCTTTGTAATGTTGTTATATTTTTTTGGCCATATTCAAACTCTCCTTCAATACCAGCATCTTTCTTAATGCTTTCAGTTTGGACCGTTGATACACCAACTAAATCACAAAAAAAGCCGAGCTGTTAGTGTATCTGTTGTACCTAAACTAATTCGTAGGTCGCAGTTACCAACTATCTCATCAGAGAGACCATTTGGATAGCGATTATCTAATTGCCCGTTTATTTTGGGTGATAGGAATCAATGATATCCAGCGACTTCTCAAAGTACTAATACGCTTATTTATATCAGGAACCAAACCTATGTTTGCGAACTCTTCTAAAAAACAAAATACTTCATTTTCACATTTTCCAGTAGGTTGTGAATCTGCATATCTAACTAACTTTATAAATAGAAATGTAAAAAACAGTGAAGTCAAGAAATCATTTGAAGAATCGACATCACTTGTTACGATATAATAGATGCAGGGTTTCTTTCCAGGAAGTATTAAATCAATATCGCTTTCATTCGTTAATTTTTGTAAATCTTCGTTTTGGAAGGCTTGTAGCCTAGTTCCAAGACCTGTAATAACAGAGGCTTTTATGGTATCGCTGCCACTTGCAAAAATATTATAACTCATTCTAGCAGGGTGGTCTTGTGGCATTTTCTTAAATATATTGTCTATCTCTTCGATATCACCATTTGCAATATGATGGTAGACATTGGTTAGAGTATTTTTATCAGACAAATTCTCTAAAAAATAGAATAAAAATGCTTTCAATAAATTTTCTTCAGCACGAGGCCAAAAGTCATCTTTTCCACTTTTCTTTTGAGTGTTACTAATAATTACATTTGCTGTTGTTTGAACATCTGTTATAGTCTCATTTTCTCCTAATGGATTCCATCTATCACTATGCCTCATATCTTTTAAATTAAAAACTTTAACATTATAGCCGATACTTCTAAAATAACTAGAGGTTATTCGGTAAATTTCTCCTTTTGGGTCAGTACAAATAATTGACTTTTTATACTTAGAAAGTTCGAGTAAATTAGTTAGTAGAAATGAAGTTGTTTTCATACTTCCGAGAGCTACCAAAAACAGCAATATTTTTATTAAAATAACTGTCAAAAGGTAGTTTTATAATATCGCCATTTAATTTGCCTAAGATAATACCAGGAATATCATTAATTCCAAGAACTTCTTTTAGCTCCGTTTCATTCATCCAATTAGAAGTTCCATAAGTTCCATCTTCTGTTTTAAAATTAATGCCTTTATTTTCGCTTTGCTTTTTGAATAGTACAAGTAATATGTCTATGATAATAAAAACGGAAATAAGAGCAATTATGGAGCAAATAACCATATATAAATTAGTAGTAAGTACGATATCCTTTCCAAAACATATATTTAAAATTTCAATATAATTTTTCACATTAATATCTAGTACAATATTTAAGATTAAACAAAAAAATAAAAATATGTAAAAACATATCTTCTTAATCATAATAATTTCGTTCTTTGTCAATATATTCTTCCAAATTCACAACAATATATCGTGCTGTTGGAAGTTCTTTTTTTAGTTCCTTTTCTAATTGTGTATCGCAAATAATATCAATACTTTTATTTCTATTTTCTCTTAAAAATTGTTTGATTCTAGTTACTTTTTCAGTATCTAAAAAATAAAAATATGCAACATATGTTTTTTTATAATCAGTATAATCACAAAAAGCATATTCAGACAAGACAACTTTATTTTTATAATATTTATTGAGTATCTTTGGCCAATTTACACTATTCAAATATTTTAATTTTTCTCTGTTGTCTTCTGTATCTGTAACAATTAAAACTTGATTTAGGCCAAAAGCAAAATCATTTATATTTATTTTTGATGGATCATCAATTAATATAATGATATTTTTATGGTACTTTTCTTTTTGTATGTCATAAAGCACTGTCATTGCATATTTAGAATCTTGTTCATTTGTAATTTGATAAGTTAAATATTCAAAACCATTTATTTCAAATATTCCTATGAATCTTCTTGCTGTAACAGTAAATTGTTCTTTATCTTTCATATCAAAAGAGGGAATAAAATTAACTAATTCACATCTATTATAAAATGCTCCTAGATTACTAAGTTGTAGTAACCTTGATAAATATTTCTTATTTCTATTTCTTCTAGTATATTCAAAATTAAATAATTTGACATATTCAATCCCAAGTTCATCCAAGACTAATCTCAGTTTGATTTTTTTTAGAAACTTTTTAGAAATAAGACTATGTATTCTTTTTTTATAATATTTGTTGGAAGAAAAAAGATACTTGGCATCTGCAACATTCAAATATTGAAACTTTGCAATAAACTTGATTAAATTTATTTCTTCCTCTCCGATTTGGAAAATAGTTCAAAAAAATCACCTCCAATTAATTCAAAAAATTTTTTCAATAAATTGTCCGTTGGTAAGATATGCGATAGCATACGCTATCACCTACTTACCTCCACTCAAAAAAGTGGAGCATTGAAATCCTAAATCCATTGTTATTAAAGGATTTGCTAATTTCACTACCTATGGCATTTTGAAATTTAAAAATCAATGCAAAATGCTACACTTTTTGGTACAGAGATTTTCCAAATTTGAGATAACATTTTCGCTCTTACATACATAAATTTCTGTGTGTGGATTCTCAGAAAATTCACCTTTCACACAATAAGACATCTTTGTCATGTTGTCGTCTTGAATAACTTTACTCATAACTAAAGCATCTGCTATTGGTTTTATATATTTATTATCAACATCCCAGCCAAGTATTTTGTCAAATATTTTTATATAGATAAAAATTTCATTCTCAAATAAGTTATTAAATTTTTTGGTGCATTCTGCAACATTAAGCAAAATCCTTTTATGTGTATGTGTTTTTTGAGTTTTTAAATTTTTATATGATGGCAATACTTCAGGAACATATATTTTTAATATTCCATCATTAAAGTCTGCCTTGTATTCGTTATCAATAGTTTTAATTTTTTCGTATTCATACTCTACATTTTGATTATATAGCTTGATTTCAGCTAATATATTATATCTTGCTCTTTCAAAGCTCATTAAAAAGCTTTCTATTTGTAAATCTGTTAGACTATTATTTTTTGTAATTAAGTCTATATTTTGTTGTAAATTCAACAAATTTTTTTCTAAATTTTCATTTATAATCATAAATAAAGTCCTTTCCTTAAAATATTATTGAAGGGCAATACAAAAAGGAAAACACTTTATTGTTCTTCTTCGTTTGCTATGAATTTGTCATAAGCTGCAAAAACTTCTTCTGTAAGTTCTTCTCGAACTTTACTATTTAAAGGATGGCACATATCACGATATTGTCTTTCTTCGTCATATAATCTTCTTGATGGCATTGAAATAAATCTACCTCTTTCATTTTCTAGTAATGTGATTCCTCTAATAATAAACTGACCACTTAAAATAACATTAGCATACGCTAAAACTGGTCCTCTCTTTTTTGCTTTAAAAATTCTAACATTTGTAATTTCCATAATAAAAATCCTCCTATAAATTTATTTTTGAAGGGCAAATTTATAGAGAATTACTAACTTTTCTATTTACCTGTTTTAGGTAATGTTTCTTCGTGCTTTTCTTGAGGAATATGTGTAATTGTTGTCCATTTGCTATTAGCTTCAGCAGTTACACCATAGTAAACACCTACTGTCTTTGTATGATTTGTAAATGTATCATCTTCTTTTAGAGTGTCAAGTGATTTGCATTGCATTGTTGGACTTGTGCTTTCTTTAAATCCTTTTTCTACTCTTCCAAAGTCATACATTGTTTCAGTAATATATTCACCTTCAGCAAGTTCTATTGTTGTAAAGTCTAAGTCATAGTTTTCTTGTGTATTTAAATTATCTTTGAATAAAATGTAATCTTCTGACTTATTTGTTTTATAATACACTTTATAAGTCAAGTCTTGATTCCAAGTTCCTGTTGTCATTTTTTCTAATCTAATGTAATCTGTTGGAATATAATCAAACCATTTAAAGTTTTCTAAAAATACATTTGATGCGTTTCCTACATTTTTGAAAGTATAATCAACTTTTTCTCCTGGTTTAATTTCTGTTGTACCTTCTTTTTCAACTGTTACCTCAATGTCTGTACTATCATTCTCAATAGTTACAGGAACAGTCTCATGATTTTTTACTATTTCAAATTCAAAAGTATTTTCATTTAGTAGATAGTAAACGGATCCTGTGTCTAATTCCTTTATATAGTATTTTCCATAAGGGATTAATTCGCTGGTAGCTTTTCCTTTTTCGTTGGTTATTAATTCACCGATTTGTTTATCTTCTGTATCATAGATTCCAAATTTTGCACCTTGCAAAGTTTCTTTTGTTTTACTGTCTACCTTTGTTATTTCTAAATACCCCTTGATTTTTTCATTTTCAAAGGTTAAATCTTTGATTTTGTCTTGTTCAAGTGTTATAGTCTGTGTTTCTTCTGTTAATACATATTCTTGTTTCGTTTCTTTCTCTCTTGCTATATATGTCTCATCAATTGGCAATTTCTTTGAAGTAGCCTCGCCCTGTGCATTTGTAATTATTGTGTCAACTACATTTCCTTTGCTATCTAATATTTCAAAAGTTACACCTTCAAGTTTTGTTTCTTTGTTATCTTTGTCAATTTTTATAATTTTTACTTGTCCTTTTTTCTTCTCATTAGTAAAAGTAATATCGGTTATTTTGTCTTGTTCTAAAGTAACAGTTTGTGGCTCATTATTTAATACATACATTTGGTCAGTTTTTGTTTCTTGAATTTTATATTTTTGGTCTATTGGCAGTTTTTTACTTGTAGCCTCCCCGTTTTCGTTCGTAATTAGAGTATCTACAATGTTTCCAGCCTCATCAAATACATTAAATTCAACATTTGGTAATTTTATCTCATTGTTGTCTAAATCAACTTTTATAACTTTTATTTGTCCTTTTTTCTTTTCATTTTCAAAAGTAGTAGAAACAATATTATTTTCTTTTAAAGTTATCATTTGTGTTTCTTCTGATAATACATAGTTTTCTAAAGTTTCTGTTTCACGAAGTTTTAATTTTGAAAAATCTCTTATTGGATATCTACTTGTTAATGCTTCGCCATTTTCATTTGTAATTATTTTTTCAAGAACTTTGTCATTCTCGTCAAGCACTTCAAAAGTTACACCTTCAAGCTTTGTTTCTTTGTTATCTTTGTCAATTTTTATAACTTTTATTTGTCCTTTCTTTAGTTCATTTTCAACGATACTTTCTTCTGTTGTATCCCATTTAACCTCAACTGTTTTGTCAGCTGCTAGGTTGTACCATTTTCCTGTATTTTTTTCAATTAGTTTATATTCTCCAATTCTTAGGTCATTTACTTGGAACTCTCCGTCCACATTAGTAGTGTAAGTTCCTATGATTCTTTTAAATTCTTCTGAATATAAATCGAAACTAACATTTCCAAGAGGGATTTTGTGATTGTCCATGTCTACTTTATAGACTTTTAGATTTCCTCTTTTATGTTCGTTTGTTATAGTTTTAGTAGTAGTCTTATTATACTCTACATCTATATCAAAAGTAGATTTATTTAAAATATATTTGTCATTTGTTGCTACTTCTTTTAGTATGTATTTTCCTTGATATAGCATTGAAAAACTTGCTTGTCCGGTTTTTATCTGTCGTTACATTTCCTATAACTGTTCCATCAGTTTTTTGTAATTGAAATGTAACACCTTCAATACTACCTCTTGTTTCAGCATCTATTTTATTAAGTTGAATCTTACCAGTATTTGTTTTTACATTTAGATTTGCTTGACCTGATACATCTCCAAATGGATCATAGGTCAACATGTAATCTTGTGTACCTGGTACTGTTGTTCTTCCATAGAATACTGGATAATTTTTGCATTTTGCCCTTAATACTACCATTACATTGACATCTTTATCTAACTGCATTTTTGGGATTTTAACTTTAAAATGTTCATTCCCAGCAAATGTAGATTTTTCAGTGTTTGACATATTAGTAATTTTAGCTCCGTTTGGCATACCAGCAGTTGAAACTATGGAATATTCGCTAGTTTCGACTGGGCTATCAACGATATATTCTTGTGAATAATAATCTCCATCTTCAAAAAATGTTCCTATTTTATTTGCTTTAACATCTGTATTCATAGGTGTTTGACTACCATTTCTACCAATGTTTACAAGATTAACAATTGCATTTTTTATAGCTATACCTTGAGCATCTCCACCTTGATAGTAAGAGCTTGGATCTCTATTGTAAATGATACAATAAACGGCTTGCTTTGTTGCAACGAAAGCATCTTGATAGTTTGCAACACCCATTGCTTCAGGTGATTGGTAAGGATATCCATTAATTGCAACACGCCATAAACGAACATCATTCATAACCTCATTTACATTAACACCATAGCTTTCTCCAGCTTGTGGAGTTCCAACACCTGGAGCATCTTTATCTAAGCAGTAAGCTGGATATTGCCTACCACCTTGCTCATAGTAAGCATAATGAGTTATGATATAAGACCATGCGTGTTGGTTAGTATCATAAAATTGCAAATGCCTTCCACATTCGCCACCATTTCTAACAACTGCTGAATTGATTTCAACAGCATTTACGAAACCTGAAAATGTTGATAATAATGTTAGTATTAGCATTAAAATTGCCATACCTTTTTTAGTTATTTTTTTTAACATAATTGAATCCTCCTTTTCTATTTAAAAATAGACACTTGGATAAGTGCCTATAAATTTTTAAAATATGTAACATTCTGTCATTATAAATTGTCCATTGTTGTAATAATCTTCAGCATATATTCGGATAGTTCCAAAAGAATATTTTATAAAGTTTATTACTCTTGATTCTGCGAAAGTAAATTGATTTGTTTTGTTTTTTATTGATGGATCTACTTGTATTGTGTATCCATAAGTTTTCATGTTGTCAGACTGGTTATTATTAATTACTCTTTTAATATTATTAATCATTGTGTCATTTCTAACATACTTTTCGCCTTCAGCTTTTGTACTTTGAGTTTGTGTTTGTGTTGATGTAGTTTGTTTTGGTGGTGTACTTGTTGAAGTTTGTGTTACTGGTTGTTGAGTTTGTACTGGTGTACTTGCTTGTGATTGCTTTCCGAGTTACAGTTGCAGTTTTATTTTTAGTATCATTTGAATTTGATTTACTTGCACTTGCTTGTGATGTTTCTGCTGGTTGAGTATCATTTACTTCAGGTTGTTTTGTTATTTCTTCCGTAACTGCTTCAGCAACTTCCATATTTAAAGTATTTTCTAATTGCTCATTTTTATCAGTAATAGCATTTTCTGTTGTTTCTTCTATTATAGAATTAGCAACGCTTTCTTTAGCATTCATTTTACTTTTTACAGTAAACAGTACCCCAAATAAACAAAATACACTAACTATTAGTACAATGACAATTATACTAATTAACTTTTTCTTATTTTTCATAAAACATCACCCTTTCTATTTTTATTAGTATATAGGGTAACATGTTTTATATCTTTTTGACAATGCTCAAAAAAAATTTTTTTATTTTTCTGCTATTGCTTGAACGCAAAGCCTTTGAGATGGCGTGTTTTTAACACAAGTTATTAAAGTTAAAATATTTTCATTAGTTTTTTCAAGTTTTGACCAGTCTGTTGCAGAAATTTGAGTAATACTATTAACTTTATATTCTTTTGTACCTAGAAAACTTGTATAGGTTATTTTATCTCCATTTTCTAAAGTGTATAATTTAGCCCAATAATTACTATAATTATGAGCTGCTAAACACACATTTCCGTTTAGATAAGAAGAATTATCAAAGTGTCCTACACCTTTATCAAGTGTACTAAGTGAAGTACCTTCATAAATTAAGCCTTCAAAACCTATCTTGTCAATTTTGATAACACCTATTACAGTTTCACCATCAATTTTTAATTTTAGGTCATCATTTGTGCTATTTTCTAATCTATCTTGAATATTATTGTCAGAATAAAAATCGCATACAGTGTCTATTTGTTTTTTATTAGCAAAATATCTTACAATAAAAAATGTTGATATAACTGCAATAATGATAACTATTACTATAATTGATATGGTGATAGCTCTTTTTACATTTTTACTCAATTTGCATAACCTCCTTTCATTCAAAAATAATAGAACTAGCTAATTATCTAGTTCTAAAAAATTCTTAATATATTGTGAAACTTTAGAAAATGGACTTGGATTTGTGATTTTTTTATACACATCTTCCAAATCAAATGGATCAAAGACAAAGTCATAAATTCCTAGCATAAGAGCATCTTTTAATTCTTTGACATTTTCATTTTCTAAAATGAGAATAACTTGTATATTTTTTTCTCGAACTTTAAACATAAAGTCTTTGAAATTGTATTTATTAGGTTGAATAGTAGCAATTAGAGTGGTTGCTTGTTGTTCTTCTAAAATATAATCAGGGTAATAAACAATTCTACTATCTTCAATTTTTTTGTTTAAATCTCTATCTAATTGCTCGTTATCTGTAAATATTAAAACCACTTTTTAAAAACCTCCTTAAAAAAATTATTCAAAGTAGTCCTCTGGATTTGCAAAACTACCATTTATTCGTACCTCAAAATGTGCGTGAGGACCTGTTGAGTAACCAGTAGAACCAACTTTCAATATTGCTTGTCCTTGCCCGACTACTTGATTTACTTCTACTAATATTTCGCTACCGTGTGCATATAAAGTGCTAATGCCATCTCCGATGGTCTATTGTAACCATATTGCCATAAGCAGTATTGAAACCTGCTTTTGTAACTGTTCCAGATGCCATTGCTACAAAAGTTGCTCCAAGTGGTGCGCCTACATCTGTACCGAGAATGTAATTTATATACTCCAGTAAGTGGATGATTTCTCATACCAAAATGAGAAGTAATTAGGGTATAACCTGGTATGGGCCAAGTAAACATTCCTTTTGGGACTAATCCTTTACCAGTAGTTATAGTATTTGGCGAAGATTCTTTTTCTTTTACCCACTCAGCATATTGTTGTTCGTAATTTTCGCTAGAAAGTTTTTCTGCCATTTGCATATCATCTTCGGTAGTAAATAATGAATCTACGACAGTACATACTGCAAAAACTATTCCTACAATGACTATTATAAATGGGATAAAAGGTTTTATTATTTTAAAAGCCACTTTTTTTACTTTATTTTTTGCTTTATTCTTCGCTTTATCCTTTAGGCTCATTTTCATCACCTAGTTTCTTTAGGTTTGCATTATTTGTAACTTTGTTTATATACTCTGTATTTTGAAAATTATTCTTATTGTGCCTATTGACTTTGTATGAATGATTATCAAAATTACCTTCAGCTAAACTTGCACCTGCTTTTAAATATGCTTTTGTAGCACCATAACCAGTTTTTAAAACACCACTTACAACATTTTTAGGGGTTATTTTATTTCCATTATTTATACTTTGTTTATTATCTCCATTTGGTTTTGGTATTGTTAATTGATTGTTTTCTTTTTGTTTTGGTAGTACATTTCTAATAGGATTTACATTTCCATTGTAGTCTTTTTCTGGACTTAAATTTGCAGTTGGATTAACAACTGATTTAACTCTTGATACAAAACCTTTTAAGCCATTTCCATTACTTTCATTGTTTCCATTGTTACTTGAAGAGTTAGAATGTGGACTTTTAAATTGTTCTTTTATTGCTCCTAAACCATATCCCATCATTGCACCCATTCCCATAACTCTACCTGCCATTTGTTCATTGTCTACACCGGCAATTCGTGAAGTTAGATTTTGTAAACAATTCTGTAAGCTATCTGCTAAAGGAAGAATCATCATAGCCCAAATAAGACTTACAGCCCAGCCACCACCACTAGGCAAGAAAGCAAGATATATCAAAAATAAAAAGCAATATACAAATTGCATAAATATATTCATTATTATTTGACCTGTCCAAATACTTGCAGCAGTAACATTTTTATTAATAATCCATAAGCTACAAGCAATAGGTGTAAAAATAGTAAATATAATAATTGTAAATTGTCTAACTATAAATTTGATATTTAATTTCACAAATAAATAGATAAACATTGCTATAACTAAGGCTGTTGTAATTGCATTTCCTGTCTTAATACTTGTTAACATACTATTTCCTAATGAACTATCTAAAGTTCCACTATTAGCTGCTGTTACTAATAGATGTACTAGACTATTATTCATATATAATAAAAATCTAATAAATAGTGGAGCGAGAGCAATAAATACACCACCGAAAACATAATCTCATTAGACTTTCCTTTGCTTCATTTTTCTTGGCTGTATTCATACCAGCAAACATTATTTTATAAGATAGGATAAATACTGCAATTAAGATTAAACTACTTGATATAATTGCGAAAACTGCATACCATTTCATAGTTTTATTCCACAATTCTTCCGTAAATGGTGATAAACTATCATTTGAGTTATTATTGTTAAAAATCAACTCATCATAATCCTTAAATCCAACATTTGCATCTTTTCCAGTCGTAAAATCAAAGATGGTTTGTGCGATTCCACCGAATGCACTCTGCAATTATTTTTTCAAAAAGCGATCCATCTTCTTTTTTAATTTGGTCTTTGAATTTGACATCGTTGGCAAAACACATAGGACATAATAAAAAAAGAATTGTAATTACTATCAATAAACTCTTAAAAATTTTTTTCACATTATCACTTCCCATCATTAAATTAGGGCAAATAGGAAATTTTTTAAGTAAAAACAAATTCTTTTTCATATGGCGTTATTATAAATTTAATAGCTGTAACGCTATTATTTAAGCTAACTACACATTGACCTGGACTTGCTGTTGTTAGAAATTCTTTTGTCCCTTCTGACAGATTAAAAAATTCTACAACATTATCTACATTACCAGGACTTTGCTTAAATAAATACCTAGTTGAACATATGTTAATAATTGTTTTTCCGTTCATCACAACCGTAAAAATTCCTGTATAAATTGGCTTCCAATGAAAAGTGGCACATTGTATTTGCGACCTCTACGGGCAACATTTACTAAAAATTCTGCCGATTCTTGATATTTTAAAAATAACCAAGCTTCATCACATACAATGATTTTCTTTTTTTCTCTGTTTTTCAATATAAACTTTTGCCACACCCAAGTTAAAATTACAAAACTAGAGTATAATTTTGTAAACTCGTCCTTAATCTCACTCATATCAAAGCAGATTATATCTTCTTGTGATGTTATTATACTTTCACAGTCGAATATACCTAGAGAATTGCCTTTTAGAAAAGGAACTAAAATATCAGATAATTCCTCGCATTTTCCACGATCTTTTAATTTCTTCTGGAAGTCGCTTAAAGTAGGCATTTTTTTCTGTATTTTTCCAACTGCATATTTACCATTATCTAATTTTCCACCTTTTCTTTCGTACAATGAGTTTATATCTGTTGTGATTCCTTTTTCAGCATATAATTGATTAACTATAACCTCAATTTCAGTATTTTCAGTACCTGTCAATGTTCTTCCATAATTTCTACAAATAGTTGCCATTAAAGACCTTATTTCTGCAACTTTATCATTTATATTTAAAAATTTGTTATGACCTTTTGTATCAGGTTCTAATTCAAAAGGGTTAATTCCTGCCGATTTTCCTTGCTCGATTTTTATAATTTTTCCACCAAGCATTTTTGTAAGATTTGCATATTCACCGTTCTACATCTATAAAAAAAGCACCACAACCGAGTTGTTGCAATGTTTCTAGCAGTCAATGTTTTTAATGCTACACTTTTTCCACCTCCACTTGTACCACAAATAAATACATGTGGATTTGGTAATGCTGGAGGCCCTATAAATGTATCAATATAGACTGGAGCATTCGTATACATATTTCTACCTATAAAAATACCTTTATCATGGCTTAAATTAGGATTAGAAATTGGAATTAGTGTTGCTATTCCACCTGCTACCATATTTCTCTCATAATTTGGAATAGGTATCTCGCCACTTGGAAGAATTGTTTTATATCCTTCTAGTTGCCTAAAAGTTAATGTTCTTATCATTGCTGTTTTCTTGTTTAGTTCACTTTCTAATATTTTTGTCTTTTCGTTAAGTTCTTCAAGAGTTTCAGCATTTAGAGATATGAAAATTGTAGCAAAAAATAATTTATCTTGATTTGTTTGTATAAGCATTCTTAAATCTTCCAAATCTCCAATTTGCTTTTCTAATTCAGGTAAATGCAATATATTTCCGTTGTCTTGAATATGTTGCATATTCGCTTTGTGATTGCACCAATTTTTTAGTTAATTGATTAATGGTGTTTCCATTGTTAGCTGGTTCAATTTTTACAGAAATATTAATATTTCCAATATGAAATAAGCTATCAAGCCAAGATACCCAAGTTTGCTCAGGATATATTGTCATCACAAAAGTTCTAGTAAATTTATTGTAACCTAAATTTATATAATCTCTTTTTTCTTGCAATGTATCAGGAAGTATTATATCTGCAATAGTTGGAACATTATCAAATATGTTTATTTCGTTTTTCTTTTGTTTTCTGTTTTTTACCAACATATAGATTTTTTCCTCCTTCCTTTAATTTGCTAATATTTAAACCGGAATTTTTATTTAATTCCCTATAAATCAAATTGTAAAGCTCATCTTCAGTAAGTATTTCACACATGATTTTTGCTCTTAACAGATTTCCAGTAAAACCTATTGACTTTCTGTTTAATTCTTCTATTGCGTTCTCGTATAAACCATCATAGCTTATAATTGCATAATTTTTTACAACTGATATCGTTCTATTTTCCATAAGAGTTTGTAAATATTCAATTAAATATTCCTTATACTCTTGGATTTTAAAATTATTTGTCTTGTTTTCTCTTAAAAGAGATACTACTTTGCTAGTGTCTATAAATTCTGTTGTTGAAAAGAATTGAACTGGATAATCTATTGCTAAAGCAGTTTGAATCAATACATTTTCAATGGAATTTTGTTCTGCATCTGAAAGCATATTGTAATCAATGTTTCCAAGTCTAATAATATTGGAATATCTATTGCCTAGACAAATAATGTTGTCTTTAATCTTGATGTCAAAGATATTTGCTAGTTGTTTTTTATTGCTTTTTTTACCTTTTTCTTTTGTATTATTTTTTGAATCTTGCTTAACATTAGTATTTACATTCTTTTTCTTATGATTTAGATAAACTGCTGTACCAATTACAAATGCAATAGTCAAAAATAAAAAAACGAACATTATAACCATTTGCCACACCTCTCATACATAAATTTCTTTTTGCGAAAAATATATTTTATGGCAAAATAAAAGAACTTATCAAAGTTCTGCTCACCGATTTTCAAAAAGCTACATAGCAAGAAAAAAGTTGCTATTAAACTAATAAAAAATATTTTTATTGCAATTGGAAATGGTGTTGCAAGTATCCCTAGACTAGAAGCACCTAGCATTATATAAAGTACCTGCCTTAAACTTAAATAGCCACCAAATATTTTTTCTTCGCGTTTAATATCAAAAGGAACTTTAAAAATTCTCATAATATCGCTCCTTTCTAACTGCCTAATAAATTTTCTGTTCCATTAGTTGCGACATTTACAATGATTCCAGAAATGATTAGACTTGCACCAAGTATAACGCCACCACCGACAGATCCAAGCTAAACTTCCAATACTTTCTGCCCTTTTTTGTGGGTTATTCGCATTTGCAATCATTTTAATTGCTGCTACTACTACACTTGCAAAAATCAAAACGCCACCCAAAGGCATAGCGATAGAGGTTATAACCCTTTTTATATTTTGTGTAGCTGTATCAACTTCAGCTTTTCCGATACTTTCTGCAAAACAAACATTAGCTTTAATTGCTAGTAATGTCATTGTTGTTCCTATTGTAGACAGTTTAGTTAGTAGTTGTTTTTTCTTCTTTGTTAAATTCATAATTTAATCACTCCTTTTACAATTTTTTGAAGGGCAAATCGTAAAAGAAATATTACTTTTTAAATCAAATTCTTAAAATATACAATAAAAAAAGGAAAACATAGAAAAAGTATATTTCCAAACAGAAGGCACATTGAAGATGTTAAGAATTTTGACTTTATCTTTTGTGATTTTATCAAACATCCTATTGCAAGCATAAATAATAAAAATATTAATAATGTTACAAGTATTATTAATACTACTTTAAAGCCAACAAAAAAGATGGAAGATACAATATTTTGAAAATTATTCATATAATCATTTAGCATATATTCAGCTCCTTTTAAGTGCTATTATTGGAATATTTATTGATAATAGACCTTTTGTAATAATTTAGTAAATCATTAGGCATATGTTCTTTTGAAATATAATACAAATTTAATAAAGACTCTCTACTTAACTTTGAAAGTAGAAAGTCAAAATCACTATTGTATAACTCATACAGAATGTAAATGATGTCTTTTATAATGTCTATTTTATCTTGTCGCATCATTTTAATCATTTTAGGTGTATATAATAATTCTAGGCGTTCTAATATTTCATAAAAACAATTTGAAATTTTAAAGCTATTATTTATTATTAAATTAAATAAGTCATCCTCATTTATATTATTATTTATAATATTATCTTTGACATTTTCGTCAATACCCTCTTGACATTTTTGAGGGGAGGGGTATTGATTTTTTTGACAATAGGGTAGATCCACAATATAGATATACCTAGCAATGACTTCTTTATTTTCATTTCTTTGTACCATTACTTGAATAAAACCTAGTTTTTGTAAATGTGAAAGCCATCTACTTACTGTCTCAATGCTTACATTATATAAATTTGCAAAATACCTATTTTGTGCATAGCAATAACCATTTTTATTTGATAATGATGTTATTTCACCATATAGCAATTTTTCATTTGCTTTTAACTCTTTTGAATATCTAACCGTAGCCGGTATAATTGCATAATAATTACTCTTATTTTCATCATTCACTTTTTTTCTCCATTTCTATAAAATTTTTATCTGTATTTTTTCCTGCCAAAACACAGGCATATAAAAAGAGGCTAACATTAGCCCCTAAAAATAAACCAATAAAAAATTGTATCATTTCAATACCTCCATTAAATTTTTACAAACAAATTCATATTTTATTTAAGTTGGCGCGAGTGAATTTTTATGCGCCAATTTTTAGGCATACTTGCGCCAAGTTTGTAAATTTTATCAAATTTATTCAATATTTTTTAAACCTTATTAAATTATTTTAAATTTATATTTTTTTGTTCAAAGTATTGATTTTTCTTGAAAATCGCTATATAATAACTAAAATTAATCATTGGTGGCATCTCAAGATAAGGTAGCTCTTAATCTGGAGGTCCTCGGTTCGAACCCGAGATGAGTCACCAAAAAGGAGAATATCAAAAAAGATATTCTCCTTTAAAAAATAGCAAAACATAAAGCAGAGGACAAATCTTGCCAAAAAGGTAAAAAAATGTTATAATACAATAGAGTATTATATTTAAGGAGGAAATTATGAAGAAAACTGTAAAATTAAGTATAATAATGCTACTAGTAGTAATTTGTTGTTCAGGAGTGGTACAAGCGGCACCTGGATGCGATATAAGTCTTGAAGTATCAAATTCAGAATTTAATAAAAACGATACTTTTAGTGTAGATGTTAAAATGTCTAATATTGTTTCTGAAAAAGGAATTATAGCTTTAGAAGCAATCTTAGAATATGACAAGGATAGTTTAACCTTAATCGAAATAAAGGGACAAAATGATTGGAGTAGTGCAGTTAAAGACTTATCTTATAATGAAGAAACAGGAAAATTAGTAATTGACAAAGATGGTCTAGCAAAAAGTGACGAAGTAATACTAAAAATTAGTTTTCAAGTAAAAGAAAATAGCAAAAAGAATTTAATGATTACTTTAAAAAATATTAAAATTTCAGACACAACGGTACCAGCAACTATTAAAAATGCTTATAAAAATATTACAATAACAGGAGGAGAAGAAAATCCAGTTCCAACACCACCAGCAGAAGAAAATCCAGATGTAAAACCAGATCCAACACCTGATCAAACACAAAACACAACACCAGGCCAAACAACAAATCCAACACCAGATAAAAATACAAACAAAACATCAAATAACAATAATACAACACAAAAAGAAAATATGGCAAAAGGGATAATACCACATGCAGGAATTGGTAGCAAGATATTAATTGTAATGGTAGTAGTAGCAATAGTAGGAGCAATTGTATTTTACATGAAAATAAAAAAGGTAAATAAACAAGTTAATAGATAAAGTAAAAATAACTAGAAGTTAGATAAACTAATTTCTAGTTATTTGTTATAGGTTAGTAATTTTATTTTTCCATAAAAGTTAATCTATTTTTTCTTTGTAACTCCCAGTTGCGAACAGTTAAGTAATTGCATAACAGACTATAATCTTACCAATCCCCTTAGACCTTGTTACTTCATAAAAAATAGATTAACTTTTTGCTTTTTATAATTGTTCTCACTAAGCTGCAATGATTATTTTATGTAAATACGGCAAAACCATTGACAAAATAAGGGAAAAGGGCTAAAATAAAAGTATTAGGGTAAAACAAAATAAAAGTTTTTAAATAAAAAAAGGGGTGATGGATTTGCTAAAAATATATCATACAGATATGGGAACCAATAAAATTGAAGAAATCAAAGAATTCAAAAAAGGAGCATGGATTAACTTAGTAAATCCGTCGGAAAGCGAAATCAAAAAAGTATGTGAAAACATTCAAATAGAAGAAGACTTTATTCGCTATGCCTTAGACTACGAAGAAAAAGCAAGAATTGACCAAGAAGAAGACGACAACACAACACTTTTTATTGTTGATGTACCAATTATAGAAAAAAGTGAAGATACAGAAATATATACAACCATGCCATTAGGAATGATTGTAGTAAGAGATGACTTTTTTGTAACCGTATCATTAAAAAAGAACAAAATCATAGAAGACTTTGAAAAGAAAAAGATAAAAAATTTCCAAACTTACAAAAAAACAAGATTTATCTTTCAAATTTTATACTTAAACTCATCTTACTACTTAAGCTACCTAAAACAAATTAACAAAGAAACAGAAATAGCAGAATACATATTAAAAAACTCAATGAAAAACAAAGAACTTTTAAAATTACTAAGCTTAGAAAAAGGATTGGTATATTTTACAACATCTTTAAAATCAAATGAACTTGTCATGGAAAAAACTATGAGAGGTAAAATTATAAAATTATACGAAGATGATGAAGAAATACTAGAAGATGCCATCACAGAGAACAGACAGGCAATTGAAATGGCACAAATCTATAGTAACATCTTAAATGGAACTATGGATGCCTATGCCTCTATTATATCAAATAATCTAAATGGGGTTATGAAATTCCTAACATCTATTACCATTGTACTTGCTGTACCAACTATGATATCAAGCTTTTGGGGAATGAATGTAGGATTACCACTACAAAATAGCCCATATGGATTTATGGCTATGATACTAGTATCAGTTATATTAACCTTGTTAGTAACGTATTGGTTAAAGAAAAAAGATATGTTGGACTAGAATTAAAATTCTGGTCCAACAATTTTTTTAATTTTTTCTAATTGCGTTTTTAGATTATCATATAAAGCTTGTGAAATAGAAAGAGGTTCACTATTATTAATTGCAGTTTCATAATCATAAATATTTTTTTCAATATCCATTAATTTCATTTTTTGAAGCTCAGAAGTTGATTTTTTATACATATAAATAGGGATATAATTAGCATGATCAATACTAATTTTTCCATCTACATGCTTTGTGATTTCTAAATTCAATATAATAGAATTTCTAGTATTTTCTGCATTCTGGTCACAAATAAAATTACCCAAAGCGTAAATAACGAAACCATCTTTGGTTGAGCCATCTTCTAAAGTAACGGTTCTTTTTTCCATCGGCTCTAAAACATGAGGATGATTTCCTAAAATAATATCTACCCCACTTTGAAATAGAAAATCAGCTAATTCTTCTTGTTCACTATTAGCAGTTGTTCGATATTCCGTACCCCAATGCATACAAGCTACAATCAAATCTGCATCTTGTGATTTAGCACTTTCAATATCTTTAGTAATTAAATCTTTATCAATCAAATTAACACAAAATGGTTTATCAGTAGGAACAGGAATTCCATTGGTTCCATAAGTATAATTGATAAAAGCAATTTTAACACCTTTCACATATTTAAACAAAATTTTATCTCTATCTTCTTGCGTTTGATAAGTCCCAACATGAGCAATATCTGCATCATTTAAAACATCAATCGTTCTAGAAAGTCCATCAAATCCCATATCTAAACAATGGTTACCAGCAGTAGACAACACATCAACACCAATCTTTTTCAAATTATAAGCTAACTCATCTGGTGAATTAAAAGTTGGATAATTGCTATAACCACGTTCTTTGCCAGCAAAGCTAGTTTCTAGACTTCCAACTACAACATCAGAAGTCTTAATAGAACGATCAATCTCTTTAAAAACATAAGAAAAATCATAATCATCGGTATCTTTTCGATAAGCATCCATATATTGTGTATTATGACACATTACATCACCAATAGCAGTCAAAGTAAAAGTAGCATCTGTATCTTCTTTTGGAGAAATATTCTCTTCAGCAGAAGCGGAAACTTGTGAGGATTGCTCTAAACTCTTATTAACATCTGCCAAAAAATTTTGATGTTTCAGCCATTGATTCACATGATAAAAAATAGCAACACCTAACAATAAAATAACCAAAGCAATTAAAGTAAAAGACAAATACTTCACAAACTTCTTATCAAATTGTGCCATCTGAGCGAGCTTATTTTTTCTATTATTTCCTCTTTTATTTCTTCTCATACAAAAATCCTTTCTAAAATTGCCACTAGGGACGGTGCTTTTTGGCAATTTTTTTATATGTTTTTGGCGATTAAATTAATAACTACAAGTTATCACAAAAAATAAAAAAATTCAACAAAATGTATAATTTTTAGAAAAACATGCATACTAATAAAAAATGACATTTAACAGCAAAATAAAGGAGGGAAAGAAATGAAAGTAATTGATAAAATTGCACTTGCATTAATTGTTATTGGGGCAATTAACTGGGGATTAATCGGATTTTTTAATTTTAACCTAGTAGCAGCTATTTTTGGTGATATGACAATAATCGCAAGAATTATTTATGGACTAGTTGGTATATCTGGAATTTGGGGAATTAAACTTTTATTTGATGATTAATAAAAAAATAAAAAGAAGAGCTAAAATTAGTTCTTTTTTTGTTGTATAGGAAAATTCGTTTTATTTTAAGGGATTGCCTTATTATTCTTGAAAATAACTGGAAAATAGTGTATAATAAAAAAGCTAAAAAATGAGAAAAAGGAGAATAAAAATGTTAAGTGCAAATAATGTAACCGTAAGATTTGGAAAAAGAGTATTATTCGAAGAAGTAAATATAAGATTTGGAAAAGGAAACTGTTATGGAATCATCGGAGCCAATGGAGCAGGAAAATCAACCTTTCTAAAAGTATTATCAGGAGAAATTGAACCAAGCAAAGGAGATGTTAGCCTAGACAAAGGAGAAAGAATATCTGTCTTAAAACAAGACCACTTTGCTTATGAAGAAAACTCTGTTATGGACACTGTTATCATGGGCAATAAAGAATTATATGACATTATGAAAGAAAAAGAAGAAATATATAGCAAACCAGACTTTTCAGAAGAAGATGGAATGAAAGCAGCAAAATTAGAGGAAAGATTTGCTGAGCTAGATGGGTGGAATGCGGAATCAGATGCAGCCATTTTATTAAACGACCTAGGAATTATACCAGAAAATCACTATAAATTGATGAAAGAAATCGAGGCCAAAGACAAAGTAAAAGTATTATTAGCACAAAGTTTATTTGGAAATCCAGATGTTTTATTATTGGACGAGCCTACCAACGACTTAGACCTAAAAAGCATCAACTGGTTACAAGAATTCTTAATGGATTTTGAAAATACCGTAATTGTAGTATCACATGATAGATATTTCTTAAACAAAGTATGTACTCATATAGCAGACGTAGACTTTGGAAAAATCAAAGTATATCCAGGAAACTATGACTTCTGGTATGAATCCAGTCAATTAGCCTTAAAACAAGCAAGAGAACAAAACAAGAAAAAAGAAGAAAAAATCAAAGAATTACAAGACTTTATTGCAAGATTTAGTGCCAACGCTTCTAAATCAAAACAAGCAACATCAAGAAAGAAAACACTAGAAAAAATAGAATTAGATGAAATCAAACCATCCAACAGGAAATACCCATATGTTGATTTCAAACCAGATAGAGAACCAGGAAAAGAAATTTTACAAGTAAAAAACATATCAAAAACTGTAGAGGGAGTAAAAGTATTAGACAATATCTCATTTGATGTAAAACAAGGAGACAAAATAGCCTTTTTAGCAGACAATGAAATTGCCAAAACTGTGTTATTTCAAATAATTAGTGGAGAACTAGAACCAGACGAAGGAGAACTAGTATGGGGAACAACCATCACAAAAACCTATTTCCCAAAAGACAACAACTATCTATTTGGAACAGACGAAAACGTAACCGAATGGCTTAGAAAATACTCAAAAGACCCAGACGAAACTTACGTAAGAAGCTTTTTAGGAAGAATGTTATTCTCAGGAGACGAAGCCCTAAAAGAAGCAAAAGTCTTATCTGGAGGAGAAAAAGTAAGATGTGTACTATCCAAAATGATGTTATCAGGAGCAAACTTCCTAATATTTGACGAACCAACCAACCACTTAGACATGGAAAGCATCACATCAGTCAATGAAGGAATGAAAAAATTCATTGGAAACATCTTATTCACATCTCATGACCACGAATTAACACAAACAGTAGCCAATCGAATTATCGATATAAAAGAAGACGGAAAAGTAATTGACAGAGAAGTAACATACAATGAATACTTAGGAGTAGAATAATCATGGGGGAATAAAGGGAGTAGAAAAAATGGCAAGAGTTGATAAAATTAATTATTATTTAAACATTGCAGAAACCGTAGCAGAACGAGGAACATGTCTTAGAAACAATTATGGAAGTATCATTGTAAAAAATGACGAAATCATATCAACTGGATACTCAGGAGCACCAAGAGGTAGAGAGAACTGCTTAGACTTAGGTTACTGTATAAAAAGTGATATGCCAAGTGGAAAAGGATATGATAGGTGTAGGTCAGTACATAGTGAACAAAATGCAATGATTAGTGCTGCAAGAAAAGATATGATAGGAGCAACCTTATATATGGTTGGCATTAATAAAAGAAATGGTGAATATGTAAAAGATAACTGGCCATGTACTTTTTGTAAAAGAATGCTAATCAATAGCGGAATTAAAGAAGTTGTTATGAGAGATAATAAAACTGATTATCGAATTGAACAAGTACAAGATTGGATTGAAAAGGACGATTCGTTAGAATATTAGCCATGATTTTTGGGACGGAGGAAAAAATCATGATAAAGAAAATACATAAGTAATTATAGTAACAATTCTTATTTTTATAAAAAATAGGAAAAAATAAAGGAAAAATGTCCTTGACGAAGAATAATTATAGAATAGAAGAACAAAAATTATATAGAAAAAAGGGGAAAATAAAAAAAGAAAGTGAGTGATTGAATGGCTAGAACTGCCAGAGAATATCTTAATACCTCTTTTTTCCATGTAATGGTGCAAGGTATTAACAAAGAATTTATATTCAAAAATAGTAGATATATAAATCGATATCTACAATTGATTCAAAAAAATTTAGACAAACAAAATCTTAAAATCATTGCATTTTGTATTATGAACAATCATGCACATCTATTAATTCAAACCAAAAATATAGAAGAATTATCCCAATATATGAGAAAATTAAATAGTATGTATGCTCAATATTACAATTATATGGAAAAAGGAAGAGTTGGTTATGTTTTTCGAGACCGATACAAAACAGAACCAATAGCAGACAAAAGACAATTGATGCAATGCATTAAATACATTCATCAAAACCCAGTAAAAGCAAATATGGTAAAACAAGTAAATGAATATCCATATTCTTCTTATCGTTTATATGAAAACAATGAAATTAAAAAATATGGAATTTTCACAAAAGAAGAAATTGCGTTAATTTGCAATATGGAAAAAACATGTGAAGACGAGTTTTTAGATATTGATATCAATATAGAAAAGAAAATTGATAGTTGTATTTCAGAATTTGTGCAAAAAGAAAAGATAAAAGTATTTGAAATATTTGAAAAAAATGATATACTAAAAAAGCTAATAAAATATCTTAAAAAATCTAAAAATATTAAATACACAGAAATAATGAAAAGGTTAGATATCACAAAAGGGACAATGGAACGATTGAAAAAATAAAACATCATGATTTTTTCCTCCGTCCCCAAAATCATCGCTATGGAAAGGAAGTAGAATAATGGATAAAATTATAAAAACAATAGCAGAGGAATTAAATATTAAAGCATCACAAGTAGAAAGCACAGTAAAGTTAATTGATGAAGGAAATACGATTCCGTTTATTGCCAGATACCGTAAAGAAGTAACAGGAGGTCTTTCTGACGAAATCTTGAGAGATTTAGGAGATAGACTAAATTATTTGAGAAATTTAGAACAAAGAAAAGAAGAGGTTATTAAATCAATTGACGAGCAAGGGAAGTTAACAGATGAAATTTTGCAAGCAGTGGCAATTGCTAAAACACTAGCAGAAGTGGAAGATATTTATAGACCTTACAAACAAAAGAAAAAGACAAGAGCAACTGTTGCAAAAGCAAAAGGGCTAGAGCCACTAGCTAAAATTATTATGGAACAAAAAGAGACAAAGCCAATTGAAGAAATAGCAAAAGAATATATTAATATTGACAAATTATCAGAAGAAGATAAAAAGAACAAAGATAAGGTGGTAAATACAGCAGAAGATGCTATACAAGGAGCTTTAGATATCATTGCAGAGGATATTTCTGATAATGCGAAATATAGAAAAGAAATCAAAAGACAATGCTATCGAGAAGCGGTAATTGAAACCAAAGCGGTGAAGGAAGAAGAAAAATCAAATTATGAAATGTATTATGAATATAGTGAAGCTATCAAATATATTCCAAGCCATAGAATTCTGGCTATTAACCGTGGAGAAAAAGAAGATTTCTTAAAAGTAAAAATCCGGAAAACCGGAAGAAAAAATACTAGCTTATGTGGAAAGAGACGCCATAAAAGGTCAAACGCAATTTACTAACATGCTAAAAGAAACCATTTTAGATAGCTTTAAAAGATTAATTGAACCATCAATTGAAAGAGAAATCCGCAGTGATTTAACTGAAAAAGCAGAAGAAAAAGCGATTAAAGTATTTGGACAAAATTCAAAACAATTGCTATTAGGGGCACCAATCAAAGGAAAAACAGTTATGGGATTTGACCCAGCCTACCGAACAGGTTGTAAAATAGCAGTTATTGATGAAACTGGAAAAGTATTAGATTATACAACCGTATATCCAACTGAACCACAAAATGATGTAGAAGGAGCCAAAAGAGAGCTTCTAAAGTTAATTGAAAAAGATAAAATTGATATGATAGCTATTGGAAATGGAACAGCCTCAAGAGAATCTGAAATGTTTGTTGCAGATATGATAAAAGAGGCATCTAGACCAGTTCACTATGTAATTGTAAGTGAAGCAGGAGCATCTGTGTATTCAGCATCTAAACTTGCAACAGAAGAATATCCAGACATTAATGTATCCATTAGAGGTGCAATTTCTATTGCAAGAAGATTACAAGACCCATTAGCGGAACTAGTAAAAATCGACCCAAAAGCAATTGGAGTAGGGCAATATCAACATGATGTAAATCAAAAGAGGTTAGCAGAGAGTTTAACAGGAGTAGTAGAAGACAGTGTTAACAAAGTCGGAGTAGATGTCAACACAGCAACACCATCTTTATTATCTTATGTATCAGGAATTAACAATACCATTGCCAAAAACATTGTAAAATACAGAGACGAAAACGGAAAATTGAAAAATAGAAAACAATTATTAAAAGTACCTAAGTTAGGAAAAGTAGCATTTGAGCAATGTGCAGGTTTCTTAAGAATTTTAGATGGAGACAACCCATTAGAAATTACAGCTGTTCACCCAGAAAGCTATGAAGCAACTGAAAAATTACTTAGCAATTTAGGATTTGATAAAAAGGACTTAAAAGACAAAGAAAAATTAGAAGAACTAAGAAAAAAACTAAAAACCGTAAACGTGGAAACTATGGCAAAAGAGCTTGAATTAGGAGAAATGACATTAACAGATATTATTGATGAGTTATCCAAACCAGGAAGAGACCCACGTGAAGACATGCCAAAGCCAATTTTAAGAAGTGATGTTTTAAAATTAGAAGATTTAAAAGAAGGAATGGTACTAACAGGAACCATAAGAAACGTAATCGATTTTGGAGCTTTTGTCGACATTGGAGTAAAACATGATGGACTAGTACATATCTCAGAAATGAGTGACAAATTTGTCAAAAATCCGTCTGAAATCGTATCAGTTGGAGATATTGTAAAAGTAAAAGTAATCAAAATAGATAAAGAAAGACAAAAAGTAGGACTTTCTATGAAAGTTTGAGACAAAGGGGACAGGTCTTAACTGTCTCATTTTTATATTTTGATAAAACTTATCTTATAAAAAATAAAAAATGAGACAGTTAAGACCTGTCCCCTTTGTCTCATTTATATTTTTCTTGAATTTCTTTAACTTCATCAAAATGATTTCTTAAAATATCTAAAAACACATCAGTAAGTTCTGGATCAAATTGAGTTCCCTTACATCTTTCAAATTCGGCAATAACTGTATCCAAAGGAAGTGCATTACGATACGTCCTTCTTGAGGTCATAGCATCAAAACTATCAGCAATAGCAGTAATTCTAGCTAAATATGGAATTTCTTCTCCCTTTAATCTGCCAGGATAGCCATTTCCATCATATTTTTCATGATGATGTTTTACAATTGGAACAATATCGCGGAAAATACTTGCAGTAGACAAGATATGAGCACCAATAGAAGGATGATTTTTAATTTCAGAATATTCGTCATCTGTCAATTTTGCTTCTTTTAATAAAATACTATCTGGTACACCAATTTTACCAATATCATGGAAAATTCCGCCAATTTGTAAAGTTTTTAAATCACTCTCTGGTAAGTTCATTGCTTTTCCAATTAAAACAGAAAATTCAGAAACCCTGTCAGAATGACCTCTTGTATAAGTATCTTTTGCTTCCACAGTATAACGTAAAGTCTCTATACTCTCTAAGTAAGCTTTTTCCAGCATTTCATTTGTATTTTTTAATTCCTCATTAATCTTTTTAATTTCATTCATTTGAGCAATTGATTTAATACCAGACTCAATTAACAATAGTAATTGGTCAAATTTATCACTTTTTTCGCAATATCCTTGAATATCAAGTCTTCGAATGGTATCCAATGGAGGCGCCAAATCTTTATGACCTGTTAATAATAAAATATATAGTTCTTTATTAAATTTCCTAATTTCTTCTACCACTTGGTCACCATGAAAAGGAGTCATAATAAAGTCTAAAATCATTAAATCAAAATGTTCATTTTTAACTTTTTCAATTGCCTCTTGTGGATCTGTTACACCGGTAAATTCATAGCCAGATCTTTTTAGAAAAATAGATAAAGAATCAATAATTCCTTCTTCATCATCAACTGCTATGATTTTGTAATTTCTGTTTTCACTATTTTCTAAATTTTGTAATCCTTTTCTCATTTTTACAACCTCATTAATCATAAATTAATTAACTATTTTCCACATTATATTAATAAAATGCGGAAAATGCAAGAGTTTTTAGAAAAAAGCAAATTTATTTCCATCTTCAAATTTATGGGATAACGATAAAAAAATTCAATCTTAAAAAGTATGCTTTTATCATTAACAAATTTCTCCAATGTAAGCACAATTAGTACGAATTTCGTCTTCAAATTCAACAATAAGACCATAAAGATGGAAAAATTCTTAATTATTCTACCTATGAAGGAGGCTCATTAATGTCAGACGATTATTCGAAAGGTGATATACTTTATCTATTATCGAACGGTATTCAGAAATAAATAAGTCTCCTTTATAGGATACATGGTATGCAGCTCCCGTATAGATAATGAGTATTCAATAAGTGAATAGCGGTTAAAAGGAACCAACAAAAGAAACACCGTAAATTAGCTGCATTACCACCAATAGCCCAAGAATATTCATCACCTTTAATTAAATAAGATTTATAGATAATATTCATCGCAGAATCGTAAAGCCAACTTCCCTGTACTTGAGAACCAGTATCGCCAGTGTAATGAAAAATCGCATCAGATTTTATTTCATAAAGCCAAAGATAATCATTATCTAGATTAAGTTTAGTTAAATATTCGTCCCAAGTGGTACCATTTTCTACTTCATGCGGTGTACCATTAATAGAAAAACGAACTATTTTATCAGCAACCCATAAATCTGAAATATCTATCGTATTTCCTTTTTTGCTTTTTACTGTTGGTGCGTTTTCATCTACAGGATTACCTGTTATTTTTTTTACAGCATTTATAACATCTTGATTGGTATAATTTGCTGTTTTTTCATTAAAATTCCCCATAATTTCTAGTTTGATTTGCTCTTTGGTATCCACGATATCAGTTTCTTTTTCTGCTTTACTTGCCTTTGTTAATAATCCATTTTGACCTGTTAACATAGCAATACTTATCCCTGCTAAAATGAGTAAAACAATGATGGTAATGACTAAAGCAATTAAGGTGATACCGTTATTTTTTTGTGTGCTTTTCATATTTACTCCTTCTTTCGTTTATTTTTATGAGTTTATTATAATTTAGGCTTTTGTAAATTGTAAATGTTTTAGAAGCATTTACTTATTATCAATTATACATAATTTTGTATGAGATTTATGTTATTTTATGTACAATTAATTACCCATAAAAGCTTTCAAAATAAAAATCGCTAAAGTATAATTTGAATAGAAAAAACTAAGGAGGAAACTATGAAAAAATTTAAAGAAAGTAACGGTATCACCTTAATTGCTTTAGTCATTACCATTATCATCTTGCTTATTTTAGCAGGAATAAGTATCGCTATGTTAACAGGTCAAAATGGATTATTAACAAAGGCAAGTAAAGCAGAAAAAGAAACCGATATAGTAGATACCAAAGAACAAATCAAATTAGAAATCATGGGAGATTTTGACGAAAAAACAGCAAATTATACCAATCAAGATGTAATAAATGCAGTAAAAAAGATAACTGGTAATTTTGTAGACGAAAACGCACCAACAGTAGAAAGTAAAAAAGGAAACACTGTTGACATTTCAGATTTGTGGATTAATGATACAAAAGTTCATTTTTCAATTAATGGAACTTTATATGAAGTAGAAAAAGGTACCACTTGGGATGAATACTTAAGCAAAAATAATCCTGATGAAGCTTTTGGTTGGTTATGGGATAAGTCTACGGAAGAGATAATGCACTATGTTAATGATACTGGAACTAGGGTTTACTATTCATACCTAAAAAATGAAAGTGACCAAATAGTGTGTCGATTAAATTTAATTGAGGCACGGAAAGTACAAGTTTAATGAAAATCATGAGGAAAACAGTACTAGTGACTTTCGGAATGATTGGTATTTTTGCTGAAAATAATTAAATTTTAAAACAAAAAGGGACGGTGTTTTTTAACCCCGTCCCAAAAAACATCATTCATCATGATTTTTTCCTCCGTCCCCAAAATCATGATGGTAAAACAATACGGAAAGTAGTTCCTTTTCCTTCTTCTGACTCGACTGTCATATTACCATTGAAGTGAGCTCGAATGGTAGAATAAGACATATATAAACCAAGTCCAGTACCATTTTTCCCTTTTGTTGTAATCATTTCTTTAAATAATTTATTTTTTACACTTTTTGGCATACCAGAACCATAGTCTTTAACAGATATAATAAGATGATTGTGTTCTGAATCCTTTTCTACAATTAAATCAATATTTTGCTCTGGTTTTCCATTATAGGCTTGAATGGAGTTAGATATCATATTGTTAATAACTTGTACTAAGCTATTAACATCTCCATGAATAACTGTATGTTCGTCTGCTTTCATAGAAATATTTAGATATACAATCGCATTTTTTAATTCATGTTTCATTAAGATATTAACTCTTTTTAGCAATTCTCCAACGGTAAAGGTAATTTCTTCTTCGTTAGAAAAAGTAACAGCTTGTCCTTTTACGGCAGTGATTACGTCTGACATATATTCGGTATGTGTTTTGATTTTGGTAATCCATGTATTCATATCTTTAGCAATATCATGATGGTCTTGACTATTTACTTCTGGGTCATCGATGGAAGCATCATATTCTTTTACTAAATCATTTAATCCTTCAGCTGCCCCTGAAATAGACATGATTGGTGTTTTTAAGTTATGAGCAATTCCACCAATTAATTGTCCTAGAGAAGCTAAACGTTCTTTTTCCATTAAAGTTTCTTGGTTGTCGTGAATTTGATTTAAGTGATTAATGGTTAAAGCTTGAATATTATTGTATACCTTAATCAAGTCACCAATTTCATCCACAGAAGTAATGTATAATTTTTTCTCTGCAAAAGCTTGATTATCATTTGAAATTTCTTCTAAAGAATTGGTAACTTCTTTTACATTTTTAGACAATTCACTAGCAAAAGCATATAAAATAACGCTACAAATTCCTCCTAAAATAAGCAGTAAGGAAACCATATAAAAAATAGTTTCGTCAGAGTAAATTAAATAATAAGCCCCTAAATAATAAGTTTCCCCATTTGATAAAGTAACAGGATATAAGGTTCCTTGACCAGAAGTACCATAATAATCATAAACTTTATAGTTATTTTCGGCAGAAAGTTCAGCAGTATACTTTTTAAAGAAATCGCTTAATTCACCAGTTTGATAAACAAAATTAAAATTTTGGTCAGTAATAAATAGAACATTTCCCTCTTCACTTAATTTTACTTTATCCAATAAATGAACCAAATCATCTTTATTTGAAACTACAGTACCTTCTAAGTCAGTTTGAAATTGATTTTTATAAAATTTATCTAACAATTCAGCATTACTTTTTTCGTAAGTAGAAGAAAAGGCAAGATAGGTAAAAACAATACAAACTGTTATAACTGGTATAATTTGAAACAATAGCCTTTTAACAATACCAGTTCTTCTAACATGAGCAGAAGACGTATTTTCTAACTCCTTTAAAATAGTAGACAATAACCTTCTAACATAAGTATTAGCAATAGAACTCATGATAGTAGCAAGAATAAAGACTACCAACATCAACTTAAAGTCAGAGGATGTTAAAAAGGTGGTCTGCATAAATAAAACAGCAACCGATAATAATAGCGGAACCACAATAAATGCTAACAACAAACGGTTTGGTAAATTCAAGCAAACTTTTTTTATATATTCTATATTCTTTTTATATTTAGTTTTATTTTCCTTATAAATTGGATAATAATCAATATCCTTTAAAAGGAAAAATAAAATACAAGACACTACTGAGGCTAAGCCAATTCCAACCACTAATATTTGTTGGTAATAATAAAGACCTCCAGATACCTCTTTATCAAATTGTGTATTAATGGTACCTGGACCATAATTTAATAAATAAGGAATAATTAAGTAAAATAAAGCACAAACAATAGCAACGCCAATGACATAAGTGATAATGATTTTTGATTTTACTTTAACCTTTTTTGGCTCTTCCATATTATTTCCTCCTTTGTTAATAAACTTTTTAAATTAAATGGTCAATCCATGTCTTTGGTAAAATTTATAGTATCCAAAAATTTCTTCAAATAAATCCTATCAATTTTAGACCATTTAAAGCCAACAAAATCTAAAAATTGATTCGTTAAAGATTGATTTATTACAATATCAGAATGATAATTAAACTTTTTAGCCTGGTTCAAATCTGATACAATATATTTTAACACTTTTTCATTCTGTGGCAAATACAAATGATGAATAAAATCATCATAATTTGTAAACTTACAAGAATACCCATATTCTTCAAATACTTGTAATAAAGTATCAATCGTAATCAATTGATTTGAAAAAATATGAAAAATTTGATTTTCCAAATTAGGTATCATTAACAATTTTACAATTGCTTCAGCCGTTTGGTCAATAGGAGAAAATTCCAATTGTTGTTCTTTCAAGTCATCTGGAAGATAACCAATTTTAGCAAGAGCTAACAGTCTAGTATAATAAGCATTATCAAATTTATTTTTTTGAAAAACACCATCCGAAAATCTTGCCATCAAATTTCCTAAACGGAAAATGTTAGCCTTTAATCCTTTATATTCTTCTTCTAAAATCAACTTTTCAGCCTCAAATTTGCTATGAATATAAACATTATCTTCGTAGTTTTGACCAATATAAAAATCATTTTCGGTAAAATTATAGCAAATGTCATTTTCCACCAAGTAATTTCCGCTAATATTAGTAGTAGACATATGATTTAAGACAATTCCAGTTGGCTTAGCTAATAAAATTAAATTTTTTACAGTATTGATATTTTCTCTTTCAAAAGTAGCATAATTTCCGTAATGTCTAGTATTAGCAGCGGTATTAATAATACAATCCACATTTTTTTGCAAATTAGAGTAATCTTCTTGGCACAAACCAAAAAATTCTTTTGAAAGTTCGCCATTTAAAACAATAATTCTATTTTGATACATTTGATAATAGTGAGAATCAAAATAAAATCCAAGTAAATTCTCCAATCGTTTTTGTGGTTTTTGATTATATTTTTCCCTTATAATACAATAAATCATACAACTAGTATTTTTCAACAAATAGTCTAAAATATGTACCCCTAAAAATCCAGTTACACCTGTTAATAAAACATTTCGGTAAGAAAAAGCTAAATCTTTTTTGGCTACATTCTCTGGAAAAGAAGTAACTTTTGGTTTTACCATAAAAGCAAGCTTATCTTGCATACTTTCTTTATGAGAGGTAAGATAATTTGCTAAAGTCTCAACCGTAGAATACTGGTAAAAATCTTGTGTATGAACCGTAATACCTTTTGCGAAAAGCCTAGAGTTAATAGTAAGAATACTTAAAGAATCAGCATTTCCATCGGTAAAGAAATCGTCATAAATACCTAAGCTAGAATTCATTAAAACATCTTGGCATATGGTTAAAATATCATTTTCTAGCTCCGTTCTAGGAAGTGCATTTTGCACATTTTTAGTAACAGGTAAAGGCAATTTAGTTTTATCAATTTTACCATTTGGTGTTAAAGGAAAAGCGTCTAATTTTACAATGGTAGGTATCATGTAAAAAGGTAAAGTCTTTCTTAGGGTTTCATATAAAGCAGATAAATCAAAATCCTTTTGATAACTTGTTAAATAAGCCACTAAAATTTGCTTTCCACCACTATTTTCTTTTATTAAAACCAAACAATCAGAAACTGCTTTGTTTTTTAGAATATTTTTCTCAATTTCCTTTAATTCAATACGAAAACCATGTAATTTTACTTGTCCATCGTCTCGACCAATAAATTCTAAATTCCCATCAAAATGACGTGATACAATATCACCTGTTTTATACATTTTATAAGGAAAATCAAAAGGATTTTCTAAAAATCTTTCTTGGTTTAATTCAGGTCTTCCTAAATACCCTTCTGAGACACCAGGACCAGAAACATACAATTCCCCTTTGCAACCAATAGGAAGTAGGTTTAGCTTTTCATCTAATACATAACATTTATCATTATAAATTGGTTTTCCAATTAAAATTGTTTCATCTTCTGGCGTTAGCTCATAATAAGTAGAGCAAACACTATTCTCCGTAGGACCATACTCATTTATCAAACGAACCCCAGGTAATTTTTCAAAATGTTCTTTTACCAAAGCCATAGGGAAGCTTTCCCCAGCAATGGTAACAAATTTTAAACTAGCTAAGGTATCTAACTTTTCATGTAACAAAATTTTGTATAAACTTGGTACTACTAAGAAATGATTTACTTTATTTTTTACTAATTCTTCACAAATTACATTAATATCCATTCTAGTAACAGAAGGAATAACAAGTGTAGAACCAGAAATCAATGGTGTAAAGATATCTTCTACCGAACTATCAAAAGAAAAAGATGGAATTTGTAAAACCACAATATTTTCGTCAAATTGATAGTAATCCTTTCTCCAGGTTAAGGTATTTAAAATATTTTGATGTTTAATCTTAACTCCTTTTGGCTTTCCAGTTGTACCAGAAGTATAAATCATGTAAGCCAAAGAATTTGGTTTGGCAACACTTTTATAATGTAAAGTTGCAGTAAAATCCAAATCTTCTAAAATAATTTTATTTTCAAAATCATAAAAATCTTTATATTCCTCAGATGTAATTAACATCTTACATTTGCTATCTTGTATAATGTAACGGATTCTTTCCTCTGGATATTCTCCGTCAATTGGAATATAAGCATTTCCGCTTTTCATAATACCAAGTAAACTTGCTACCATCCAAGCTGATTTTTTACATAAAATAGCAACTTTTGCATTTTTAATACCATGTTTGGTAATTTCATTGGCAACAATGCTTGCCATATTATTTAGCTCACGATAGCTATATTTTTTATCTCGATAAACAATTGCAATTTGTTCTGGATTTTTGCTTACCATTTCTTCGAATAAATCAACCAAAGTTTTAGTTGTATCATAAGAAAAATCAGTAGCATTAAAATCCTCCAATAATAATTTTTTCTCTTCTTTTGGTAAGATTTCTAATTTACTAATTAATTGGTTAGGATGTTCTATCATAGCAAAAAGAATGGTTCTCATTCTTTGATAAATACACGTAATTTCTTCTTCGCAAAATAAATCGGTTCGATAATCATAAGAAATATGATAAGCCCCAGAATTATTGATATCTGTAACATTTACAACAAATTCATCTTGCATATAATCTACAAAATTCCATTCAGAATGATAAGAAACTAAATTTGGAAAATCTGTCTTTGGTCTCATATTTTGAAAAGAATATACAACATTGTAATTTTGACCATTTTGTTCTGAACGTAAATCTTTTAGCAAATGCATATAAGGATATTTTGCATTTTTAAAATAAGAGATACTACTAGATGCAATTCCTTGAAGTAACTCTATTACCGATAAATTTTCACTATTTTTCATAGGAATAGAAATCATATTAATAAACATACCAATCGTATTTTTTTCTTTTCCTATACGGTTTAAAATCGGAGTTTGTATCGTAAAATTATCATAAGAAGTAGTTCGATACAAATACAAATTAAGAACTGCTAAAAATAACGCATAAGCAGAAATGCGGTGTTGTTTACAAAAATCATTAATTAAATTAGTTTCTTCCAAAGAAAATTTGAATTCCATACGATTTGCTTCAAAAGAAACAGTAGAAGCATTTTTTAAGCTAACTGGTTCTAAATTTTCTAAAGTATTCTTCCAAAAATCCTGATTTTTTAAATACGTATCAGAAACAAGATAATCCTGTTCACGTTTGATAAAATCTGTATAAAGACCAGCCATTTCTGGCAAGCCTAAATCATTTTCAAGTCTTGTATAATTAATAGCAAAATTATCAATAACTAACCCCAAAGACCAAGCATCAGTAATCAAATGGTGAAACCTACAAACCAATGCAATTTCATCATTAGGAAGGATACAAATCATAAATTCATATAAATCATTTTCATAAATATCAAAAAGCTTTTGTGCATACTCTTTTTGAAATAATCTAAAATCATTCATCGTCTTATTTGAAAAATCAAAAACAGGAATATCAAAATGGGAAAAATCAGCGAAATACTGCATAGGAACATCGCCTTTTCTATTTCCATTTTTTCTATCTTTTTCATCTAATTCAACTTGTTTGAAAATTCTAGTTCTCATAGCTTGATTATTTTGAATTGTCAAATTAACAGCCTCTTTTAACAAGCCAATATCAATCTCTTTCTTAAAAAACATAGTACCCACAATATTATTTACTGGTGTATCTGTAAACTGTTCTGATAAATAAATTGAATTTTGTGGGCTTGTTAAATTAAATACATCCTTTTTCATTTCCTGTTATCTCCTCGTATTTTTCTAGTCAAATTATATAGTTTTTTGCCTAAAAATGTCAAGGGGAATTAGGGACGTTTCTTTTTGCTCCTTTTGGAGCAGATGGGGACACATCTTTTTTGAAACAAGGGGGACAGGTCTTGAATGTTTCAAAAATACTATATGAGAATAAAAAAGGGTGAACTCTATATTATATAAAGTCCATCCACTAGTAAATAATCAGTTAAGATTGGTTAAGTCGGAATCGGAGAAAGATAATAGTCTCGAAGCTCAATCTTGTCATCTGGACTTTGGATATAATTAGTGCTATATTCGGACCATTCCACATGTGACGTATGAGCAGAATCAATTAAGAAGCCCAACTCGATTATGAGTTTCTCTTCATCCAAGCCACTTTCTATAACATCTTTCCAAGTCATTCCTTCTACATAAGAAAATTCAAGATAGACTTCAC
>CANEEJ010000003.1 GCA_947426525.1 uncultured Clostridium sp.
TTTTATGGGGAGAACATTTTAGTGTACTTAACTAAAGCGTTCTCCCCTATGAGTTATGACATGCTATCATAACTCGGGGGGGCTCTGCGAGGCAATAAAATTTATCTACATCGATAAATTTTATTCAAATTAACTATCGCCACTTTCATTTTTACTTTGTAAAAACAAAACGTGCCACGTTAATTTTTTTCTTCTGTATCATCTTCGCAGAACTTTACTGGCTTAACACCTACTGAAATAGGAGTGATATCTTTTGAGTAAATTACACTATATTTACTTTCATCTGGAATATAATCAAATGCTGAATCAATTTCTTGCATTTGAAATTTATCTTCTTCACGAATATAAATTATTCCAAATTCATAAGTTTTCATTTTACAATCTGGATCTAATTTATAATAATCTTTTAGAGGGAATACTCTAACAATAGCACTATTATCTTCAACAAAATTAAAGTAAAACATTTGCTTATCTAAATAGTATGTAGCTTCCGTATAACCAACGTCATAGTATTGTCTTAATCTCATAATTACTTCGCCAAATTCTTCTTCAGATAAGTAATTACTAAATCTTATATTACCAACTACATTACCAAATATAGCTGGTTTAATAGTATCAATATAACCTTTATCAAATAGTTCTTGGCAAGGTTTGCAGATTGACTCTCTAAAGTTAATTTGATTAACTATTATTTCCGTACCAACTAAAGAAAGTTCTATATCATCAACATATTTCATTATAAGTTCAGCCTGTTCTTCTCTTGTATAATCTTTCCAAGTTCTAGTTCTTGCTTGATATTCTTTATCTAGTTTTATCTTATTGATAAAATCAATATCTCTTTTTAGTAAAATATCTTTTGGTGTAAATCTTAATTCTTCTACACTATCAGTAGTATCTAGTTTAGTTTCTAGTTCTGTAATCGCTTTTTCAACGATTTTCTTTTCTTCGTTATATTCCTTTAGTTCAAATACTCCGTTTATATATGCTTTTTTAATTCTTTCTAGTTTATTTTTCTGATTATTTATCTCTTTTTCTAATTGTTCTTTAGGCTCATCAAATTTCTGTTTTATCATAGGCAAGAAAAATTGATTAACAACCTCATCATATTGAGTTAATTCAGCTATAAATTGATTAAAATACTCATTTATTAGCTTTTCTTTAAATTCTATCTTACAATCAGTGCAGTAATAATAAAAATAACTTTTACCATTTTTCTTTGTAGTAGCTTTACCACCTAAAATTCTGCCACATTTAGGACATTTTAGTTTTTGTAAATATAAATACGTTAAAGTTCTTTGATAACTTTTTGAATTCTTCTTTTTCTGCACTTGGCAATCTTCCCACATTTCTTTAGATACAATAGGTTCAACTACATCTTCATAATAAATAGGATGATTAGTTCTTTTTCCATGAACAAAATCACCTTTATATATTTCATTTTCAAGAATAGTAACAATAGTGGAATCTCGCCAATTATCTCTTCCTAATACTTTCTCTTCATTAAATAAATTACTTATTTTTTTATAAGATAATCCATTATAGTATAGGTTAAATATTCTAATTACAATATCTTTAGTAGAATAATCAATTACTAGTTTTCTATCTTCGTGTTTATAGCCTAAAGGTGCTTTATGAGGAATATGTCCATTTTTTATTGCACCTGCCATACCAACTTTAGTTCTTTCACTTGTTCTTTCAATTTCATTTTGACTTACACTCATTAAAAGTCTTGAAATCATTTTACCATTTGCACTTGTTGTATTTATTTCATCATTAACACAATCAAGAAAGGCATTATTTTCATCTAAAAATGTCATAAGATTTTCCCAATCATAAATACTTCTAGTTATTCTATCTAATTTTAAAGCAACAATTGTATTTATTCTTTTAGCTTTTATATCATCTTTTAATCTTTCAAACTCTGGTCTGTGATTACCAGTTTTAGCACTTATTCCTGCATCTTCATAATAATCAACTATCTCATAACCCTTGAATTTACAAAAAGCTTCTAATCTTTCTTTTTGCTCTGGTAAACTAAAGCCTTCACGAGCTTGGTCTTCTGTTGATACTCTCATATACAAACCACATTTTTTCTTTTCTTCGTTCATTTCCTGTACCTCCTAACAAAAAAGAGACATCATAGTACACAATAATACTAATGACATCTCTTGAATAATTCTATTTTAAAATACAATTTTTTATAAATCATATATAATCATCTCCTATAAGTTTGAGCGTTTACATAAGACATTATATCACAATTTTCAGAAATGTCAATTTTTTACAAATTATATATTTTTCAAGTATGCTTCTAATTCTGATAATTTAATCTTTTTAGATAAATTAGAAATATAAACATCATTTGAATAATTAAAAACTAACAAAGTAATATTTTTAACGATTACTTTGTGTGGTTCAATATATGAGAGATTAGTCTTTTCAATTTTTCTAATACTACCTTTTATAAAAGTAGGATTAACCTTAGAAAACTCACATATGAATTCAAGTCTTTGTTTTAAACTTTCCTCAAATTGTATTTCTTGTTTAATTCTCTTCATTACAGACACCATCCTTTCTTTTAGGATGATTTTTTCGCAAACAAAAAAATCAACCATTTTACTGATTGATTTTTGTATCTGTAGTTCGAACAGATTCGTTACTGGCTGGGCTGGTGGGATTCGAACACACGCATGCCAGAGTCAAAGTCTGGTGCCTTACCGCTTGGCTACAGCCCAATATTATTAAATTTTATATAAATGGGGTGGAAGATGGGACTCGAACCCACGGTCTCCAGTGCCACAAACTGGCGCGTTAACCAACTACGCTACATCCACCATTGTTGTGTGTGTACGTACTTGTAACGAACACATTAAATATTTTACCTTATTTCCACCCTATTTGTCAACTATTTTCCAATATTTTTTTGATATTTTTACATTATTGTCCTAATGTACTTGGATCTAATCCATATTGTTTGTACATCCATGTCATATAATCAAATGGTTCTAATGTTTCTGGCAATCCATAATCCACTCCATTTGTTTCTACTTTTAAAGATGTGATTTTTGGAGGATTTACTGGTGTACTTACTTCTGTATTTCCACTTTCTTCGCTATTTTCTGGTGCTTTTACTTCTACTTCTTCTAGTTTATGTACAATATCTAATCCTTCGATTACTTTTCCAAAAGCTGTATAATATCCATTTAATGATGTGTTTGCTTTTGTCATAATGAAAAATTGTGAACTTCCTGAGTTATAAGATTCCTCTGTCAAATTTGGTGAATAAGCTGTATAATCACTTCTTGCCATTCCCATAACACCTTCTTCAAATTTCAATTTGTTGTTTTGTGTTCCATTGGCAATGAATTCACCTTTTATTGTATAGGCTTTATCCTCTCCGCCTTCTTTTAAATCTGCTATTTTTGCTGAACCTTGTCCTGTTCCTTCTTTATCTCCACCTTGTATCATAAAATCTTTTACAATTCTGTGGAAAGTTAATCCATCATAAAATCCTCTGTTTGCCAATGTTACAAAGTTTGCAACTGTTTGAGGTGCTAATTCTGGATATAGCTCAATTTTTACTGTTCCAAAATTTTCTACTTCCATCGTTGCAATTGGATTTTTCACTTCCATAGTTGCTTTTTTGTAATAACCATATCCTAATCCTGCTATTAATACTATTACCAAAATTAACGCAATTATCCATATAATATTTTTTGTTTTCATTTTTCATTTCTCCTTTTATTTTGATTTTTTAAATTTATTTGTTTGGAGATGTGTCCCAAAACCGACACAAATGTCGGAAAAGAACCGTCCCCAATACGACATTAGAACACAAATTGGTCTTGCATTCTTTTTAAGGATTGTTTTATTGTTCTTGCTCTTACTTCTCCAATTCCTTCTACATCGTCTAGGCTTTGTATGTCTGCTACTAGTATGTGTTGGAAAGATTTGAAGGAATCAATTAAATTTTCTACAATATTGGATGGCATTCTTGGTATTTTGTTTAAGATACGATATCCTTTTGTATAGACTGCCACTTCATCATAATTGTCAAAGTTTTCATAGCCTAATAATTTGGCAATTATGTTTTCATTGGATAGTTCCTCATAGTTTAGTGCTTCTAGCTTTTCTAATATTTTTTCAGCAGTTTGTTTCTTTTTGCTTGCTACCATATAGTCTTTTATAATTAGAAGTTCTTCTTTTTCTAGTCCTCCAATTAGTTCTTCTAATTGCATTCTTACTAGTCTTCCGTCATCTCCTAGTTCGTATATTTGTCTTTGTATTTCTTCTACAATTCGCATTACCATTTCTGCTCTTTGAATGGCTACTAATACGTTTTCTAGTGTTACGATGTCGTTGAATTCATATTCGTTTAATAAACTTAATTTGTTATCAAATACTTTTTTGTATTTTTCTAGTGTTTGAATTGCTTGATTTGCCTTGTTTAGTACTGCATAAGTGTCTTCTAATACATATCTATCATTTCCTTTAAATACGGTAATGATACTTCTTCTTTGTGAAATACTAATGACTAACTCCCCTGTTTGTTTTGCCATTCTTTCTGCTGTTCTATGTCTAGTTCCTGTTTCTAATGTTAGAATTTCTCTGGATGGTATTAATTGGGCATTGGCATATAGAATTTTCTTTAGGTCTCCACTCAATACAATAGCTCCATCCATTTTAGCTAGTTCATATAGTTTTGCTGAGGTATATTCTTCGTTGATATAAAATCCTCCATCTACTACTTCTTTTAAGATTTCATTGTTGTCTGTTATGAGTAACAAAGCTCCTGTTTTGGCTCTTAAAATATTTTCTAATCCGTCTCTAATAGGCGTTCCTGGAGCAATTAATTTTAGAATTTCTGTGATATTATCTTCTTTTCCTTTTCTCAAAATTATTCTCCCTTCTTTAGCCTAATGCTTTTTTTATGGCTTCATTTACATTTCCAACGCCTATTATATCTAATTTATATTTATCTTTCAAGTCCTTTTGATTACTTTTTGGAATAATGCAAGATTTAAATCCTAGTCGTTCTGCTTCTTTTAATCTTTTTTCAATTAAGTTAATTCTTCTAACTTCTCCTGTTAATCCTACTTCTCCTATAATCACCATATCTTTTGGAATAGGAGTATTTTTGAAACTAGAAGCTGTTGCCATAATAATTCCTAAATCAATAGATGGTTCGTTAATTTTCAGACCTCCTACCACATTCATATAAACATCTTGCATACTTAGCATTAATCCAGCTTTTTTCTCTAACACGGCAATTAATAAAGATAATCGATTAAAATCAATTCCATTTGCTGTTCTTTTGGCATATCCATAATTAGTTTGTGAGGTCAATGCTTGCAATTCCACTAAAATTGGTCTGGTTCCTTCCATACTTGAAACAATACAAGAACCAGATGGATTATCTTCTCTTTCTGAAATTAAGACATCTGATGGGTTAGTAATTTCGCACATCCCTTCTTCTCTCATTTCAAACATTCCAATCTCATTAGTAGAACCAAATCTATTTTTTACCCCTCTTAAAATTCGATACGAAAAATATCGTTCTCCCTCTAAATATAATACCGTATCTACCATATGTTCTAACACTCTTGGTCCTGCAATATTTCCTTCTTTTGTAACATGTCCAATAATAATAGTAGTAATTGCTCTCGACTTACATACTCTCATCACTTGTGAAGTAATCTCTCTTACTTGGCTTACACTTCCAGCAGCCGCTGATAACTCTTCCGAATACATGGTTTGAATGGAATCAATAATTACCAATTTAGGATTTATATCTATAATAGCTTGATTTACAATATCAATATCTGTCTCACCTAAAAACATTATATCCTCATTATTAATATTTAGTCTATCCGCTCTCATCTTAATTTGCTCTGCAGACTCTTCTCCAGAAACATAAAGAACCTTACCTTCACCTTGCACTTTATCACAAATTTGGAGAATTAAAGTAGACTTTCCAATTCCAGGCTCTCCTCCGAAGTAGCACCAAAGAACCTTTTACAAGTCCCCCACCTAAAACATTATCTAATTCACCAAAACCTGTAGAAGTCCTTAGCGTTTCCTTTGCCTCATAAGAACTTAATTTTTGAGGTAAATTGCTTTTCAAATCCTTTTGTTTCAAACTACTACTCTTACTCTCTACTATTTTCTGTTCAAAAAAACTATTCCAACTATTACAAGCTGGGCACTTACCAAGCCACTTGCTCGATTCATTTCCACACTCATTACAAACAAAAATTGTCTTACTTTTTGCCATGTCGCATTGGGGACGGTTCTTTTCCGACATTTATGTCGGTTTTGGGACACATCTCCTTCCTCCTCTCCTTTGCTATTTTATTACTCGTTCTATTATTTTTGCACTTGTTCCTATTAATCTAGCAATTTGTACTTTAGAAATACCTTTACTATTTTTTAATTTTTTTAAATATTCATTTCGTTTCTGTATACTATATTGCATGACTTCTTGAATATTTTCTAGTCCTAAAATTTCTTCTATATATTTTCTAGCTTGTTCATCACTTAATTTTTCAACCATTTCATATTCCATAAATTCTTGTATATTTTCTTGTTTCTTATTTACCTTATGAAATCCTACGAAATTATTTATTGCTTCTCTTTTATTGTTCCCAAATAATAATAAAATTTGCTTTGTTTCTATTATTTGATTTTCTTTGATATATTCTTGATAGCTACTCCATGGATATTCTTCCATTTCCGCAATTCCAGCTTTACATGGATTTTGATGGATATAACGACATAAAGTTCTTAAATATTTTTCGTCTTCTACATTTTTACTTAAAAATCTATTTTGAAATACATGTCCTTCTCTTTCATATTTTTTATTCCAGTAAGCTGAATAACTCACAGTTAGACTTTGTAATATTTTAGATAGTTTATCTGTTTTATCATATAAAATAATATGAACATGATTTGTCATCAAGCAATAGGCATATAGCTCGTACTGATATTTTTCTTTTGTATTACAGATTTCTTTCATAAATTTGTTATAATCTTGTTTTTCCAAAAATATATCTTGTTTTGCATTGCCTCTTAATATAACATGATATACCTTTGTATTACTTTTCTTTCTTGCTGTTCGGGGCATCTTTCATCGTTCCTTTCTTTTTTTGTTTTGCGACCCCCCTATAAAACAAAAAAAGTATAGCATATTTTTTTCAAATTAGCTATACTTTTTTAATTAATTCACTAAAAATTTACAATTAATCTTTATATCTTATGAAGATATGTCCCAAAACCGACATAAATGTCGGAAAAGAACCGTCCCCAATGCGACATTATTTTTTGCTTCTGAAAGAAACTTCTTGGAATAAGAAATCATGTACTTTTTCCCAAGTGATTTCTTGGTGTAAGAATTCGTTTATTTCGTCTTCTACTTTTTGTTGATATGGTGTTAATTCTACTTTTATTTCTTTGTTCCAGTCAATGTCTTGTAACCAAAATGCTTTAAATTTATTCCAGAATCCTACTTTAGTTGGTAGGTTGCTTCCAGCTTGTCTGATTGTTCCTGCATTTTCTTGTACTTGTTGTTCTCCATTTTCAAAACCTTCTAATTCAGCTCCTCCAAATACACCTGATACTTTGTTTACTTCACCTAAATCTGCCATTTTTATTTCCTCCTTCGTGATTTTATACATATTACTGTTTTAGTTATACTATATTATTTTTGTTTTAGCAAGCTATTTAGCGAATTTTTATATTAAATATTCATTACGCATTTGTTACAACTTCGTTACATCTTGGTTTTTCTACCAATATATGGTCATTTTCTGCCTTAACACACGTTGCTTTTACGATTTGATTTTCTAATTTTTCTTCGCTTTTTATCCAAGCTAGTAGATAATTTTTTGTATGGCCTTGATAATGTCCATTTTTTTCTTCTTCACACAACATTTCTACTTCTTTTCCTACGTAACTTTCATTATATTCTTTTTCATTTTTATTCGATAATTCTATTAGTCTTTGACTTCTTTCTTCTTTCATTCTTCCATCTATTTGGTTCTTCATTTCAGCTGCTTTTGTTCCTTTTCTTGGTGAATATTTGAATATATGCATTTTATAGAACTTAATTTCTTTTAAAAATTGATACGTTGTTTCAAATTCTTCTTCACTTTCTCCAGGAAAACCTACAATGATATCTGTTGTTAGCATGACATCTTCGTAATTATTTCTTAGTCTTTCTACTATTTCTCTAAATTGCTCTACATTATATCTTCGGTTCATTCTTACTAATGTTTCGTTACATCCACTTTGTAAAGATAAATGAAAATGATGGCATATTTTTTCTAATTTCACTAGTCTTTTTACGAATTCTTCTGTTATTAGAAGTGGTTCAATGGAGCCTAATCGAATTCTTTCAATTCCTTTTATTTGATTAATTTCTTCTAGCAAATCGATTAGTCTATATTCTTCTTTAAAGTCTTTTCCATAAGAAGCTATGTGAATTCCTGTGATAACGACTTCTTTGATGCCTTTTTGCGAGATTTTTTCTATTTCTTCTATAACATTTTCTGGTCTTCTACTTCTTACTCTTCCTCTCGCATATGGAATAATACAATAAGAACAAAATCTGTCACATCCGTCTTGCACTTTTATGACTGCTCTTGTTTTTTCAGTATAGGTTGTTTCTCCTAATTCCACATATTCTTTTTGATGCATAACATCTTGTATTTCAATTGGTTTGTGTCTTTCTTTCCTATATTTTTCAATAATTTGTACAATTTCCTTTTTTTCATTGTTTCCTACTGCTAAATCAATTTCTTCTATTTTTTCTATTTCTTCTTTCGCTACTTGTACATAACATCCACAAGCAACTACTATAGCTTCTTTATTTTGCTCTTTCACCCTTCTTAACATTTGCCTAGATTTTCTATCTGATATATTAGTGACAGTACATGTATTTACAATATAAATATCTGCTTTTTCTGTTTCTTCTACTATTTTATAGTCTTCTTGCATAAATTTTTGAATCATGCTATTAGTTTCATATTGATTCACTTTACATCCAAGTGTGATAAATGCTACTTTTTTCATTTTTTATACCTTTCTTCTATTTTCTAGAAAAGGACACCTTATAAAGATGCCCTTTTCATTTTTTTGCTTCTCTTATTTTTAATTTAAGATATGTCCCCAATTGCTCCAAAAGGAGCAAAAAGAAACGTCCCTATTTTCGTCCTTCTAAAGCATCTAAATTATCTAGTGCTTTTCCAGTTCCTAAAGCTACACATGATACTGTGTCTTGTGCTATCATAACATTAATTCCAGTTTTTTCTTGTAATAATTTATCTAGACCGTCTACTAAACATCCTCCACCTGTCATATAGATACCTTTATCACTAATATCTGCTGCTAATTCTGGTGGTGTTTTCTCTAATACAGAATGAACCGCATCTACTATCATCATGGCTGGTTCTATTAATGCTTCCAACATTTCACTTGAATGTACTGTAATTGTTTTTGGAAGACCTGTTATTAAGTCTCTTCCTCTTATATCCATTTCTGTGTCTTGAATTTTAGGAAATACGCAGCCAATATTTACTTTTAAATCTTCTGCTGTCCTTTCTCCTATCATAATATTATGCTTTTTCTTGATATATTTTACGATATATTCATCAAATTTATCTCCAGCTACTTTTAGCGATGTATTGACAACAGAACCACCTAAAGATATAACTGCAATGTCTGTTGTTCCTCCTCCAATGTCTACTACCATATTTCCACATGGTTTTGATATGTCAATTCCTGCACCAATAGCTGCTGCAATTGGCTCTTCTATTAAATATACTTTTCTTGCTCCTGCTTGTGATGCCGCATCTATAACAGCTTTTTTCTCTACTTCTGTTACTTGTGAAGGGATACATATCATAATTCTAGGTGCAAAAAGAAATTTTCCACATACTTTATTAATGAAATGTTTTAGCATTTTTTCTGTTACGGTATAGTCTGAAATAACACCATCTCTTAATGGTCTGGTTGCTACAATATTTCCTGGTGTTCTTCCGAAGCATTCTTCTTGCTTCTTGTCCTACTGCTAGTACTTCACCAGTATTATTATCTACTGCTACAACAGATGGTTCTCTTAGTACAATTCCTTTTCCTTTCACATAGGCAATTACGGTTGCTGTTCCCAAATCAATTCCTATATCTTGTCCAAAACCAAATTTAAACATTTCTATCTTCCCTTCTTGTTTTTCTCTTTTATTACAAATTCGTTACAATTATATTACAACCTTTCCAATTTATCAAGGCTTTTCATTGAATTTTTTATTTTTTTGTATTATAATATTAATTGTTAATGGTCAATCTAGGACAGGCACAACTTGACCATTCATAGAGGAGGTATTTATGAGCCATTTTCAATTTCTTTCAAAAAGTGAAAATGATACAAAAAATTTTGCCAAACAACTTGCTTCTGTTTTAAAAAAACAAGATGTAATCGTTCTTACTGGCGACTTAGGGTCTGGCAAAACAAAATTTGCAGAAGGTATCTTGAGTTATTGGGGGTTAGAGAATGAAATTTCTAGTCCTACATTTACTATTGTAAATGAGTATCAAAAAAATGATGTTAATATCTATCATTTTGATGTTTATCGTTTAGAAGATTCTTCTGAATTTTACGAAATTGGTGGAGAAGAATATTTTGAAAATGGTATTTGCCTAATTGAATGGGGCGAATTAATCGAAGATGCTTTGCCAAAAGATTATCTCCACATTACTTTTTCCAAAGATATTTCCAATGAAACAATTCGCGTTTTAAATATAGATACTAATTTAAAGAAATGGGAGGATTATTTTGAAAATATTAAGTATTGATACAGCCAGCAACGTTTGTGGTGTTTCTATTTTAGAAAATACAAATTTAATTTGTCAATTAGATCAAAACACAGGAAGGACACACTCTGAAAATTTAATGCCAATGATTGAACAAGCTTTTAATCAATCCAATTTATCTTTAAACGATATTGATTTACTCGTTTGTGATAAAGGACCTGGTTCTTTTACTGGTATTCGTATTGGAATTGCCACTATAAAAGCTTTTCATGACAGTTTAGAAATTCCTTGTGTTGGTGTTAATTCTTTACAAGCTCTTGCCTATTCTATAAAAGAAAATGGTTACATTGTTAGTATTTTAGATTGTAAAAATGATAATTGCTACTTTGCTTTATACGAATTAAAAGATAGTAAATACTTAGAAATTATTGCTCCCCGCGCAGATACTATTGAGAGTGCCTTAAGGTTATGCCAAGAAAAAATTATGGTTAACACTTCTATTACTTTTGTCGGAGATGGTTCTGTTATATTTCAAGAACCAATTAGCCATACCTTTAAAAATTGTATTTTTGCCACACCAGAAAACAATCTTTTAAATTCTTACTATGTTGCTTTAGCTGGACTTCATAGATTTCAAGAAATAAAGTCTGAAGATATCTTACCTTTGTATTTAAAAAAGCCACAAGCACAAAGACAACTAGAAGAAAAATTTAAAGGCACTGAAATCTCTCCTATGACTTTAGCAGACTTAGAAGAAATCTCGTCTATTTTAATTTCTGATTTTGACGAATTTTGGTCTTATGATTTGTTAAAAAGTGAATTAAATGCTGAAAATTCGGATTACCTAATTGCTAAGTTTAATCAAAAAATTGTTGGATTTGCTGGTATAAAAAATATGGTTGACCAAGCTGATATTATGAATATTGTAGTAAAAAAAGACTTCCGAAATCAGGGTATTGCTACTCAACTACTAAAAAATCTAATCCTTTTAGCAAAAGAAAAAAATCAAACTACAATTATGCTAGAAGTAATGGAAGAAAATTATCCTGCCATTCATTTATATAAAAAATTCCGGTTTTAAACAAATTGGTATTCGAAAAAATTATTATCAAGATAAAAATGCACTCATTATGAAAAAATAAAACAGTGAGGAGTGAGACGGTTAGGGACAGGTCTTGACTGTCTCATTTTTTATTTTTAATTTTCAATTAATTGAAATGTTTTTATAAAAAAAATGAGACAGTCAAGACCTGTCCCCAACCGTCTCAAAAGATTCTATTCATACCATTCTAGTTCCCAATCTGCTAGGATTACCGTATCTCCTTCACATACCCCCATCTCTTTTAATTTTTCTTCAATTCCCATGCTCTTTAAGCTCTTTTGTAAATAGTACATAGATTCGTTATCTTCAATATTAACTCTTCCCATTAATCTTTCTACTGCTTTTCCAGACACAATAAATACGCCATTTTCTTCTTTAATGTCCCATTGATCCTGCTTATCTTCTAAAGTATATACTACTTTATCTTCAATTTGTATTAATTCTTCTTTTGGTAATGTTTTTAAAAGTTCTGCAACATAGTCAATTAGTTCTTGTACCCCTTGAGAGGTGGCTGCTGATATTTTATAGATTTCTATCTTTTCTTTCTTAGCTAATTCTTCGACTTCTTTTAAGAAAGTATCATCTTGTATAACATCTAGTTTATTAGCCACAATAATTTGCTTCCTTGTGGATAATTTTTCACTATATTTTTTTAATTCCTCATTAATGGCATAAAAGTCTTCTACTGGATTCCTTCCTTCTTGTCCAGATACATCTAAGAAATGTAACAATAGTCTTGTTCTTTCAACATGTCTTAGAAATTGAATTCCAAGACCTACACCTTCACTTGCTCCTTCAATAATTCCTGGAATATCTGCTATTACAAATCCATTTCCGTCTTTTGTTTTTACCACTCCTAAATTTGGCTCTAAAGTAGTAAAATGATAGTTAGCAATTTTAGGTTTTGCATCTGTAACTGCTTTTAAAAATGTAGATTTTCCAACATTAGGAAATCCTAATAGTCCAACATCTGCTAACAGTTTTAGTTCTAATATAATCTCTTTCTCTTCTCCTTTTTCACCATCTTCTGCAAAACGTGGTGCTTGTCTTGTGGAAGTTTTAAAATGTGAATTTCCTCTTCCTCCACGTCCACCTTTCAAAATTAATTCTGTTTGGTTTGGTTCTGATAAGTCTGCTACCACTTTTCCTGTTTCCACATCTTTTACCACCGTTCCTATTGGTACTTTAATGTATAGGTCTTCTCCATATTTTCCATTACAGTGATTTCCACTTCCATTTTCTCCGTCCATAGCTTTAAATTTTCTATTATAACGAAAATCAATCAAAGTATTTCTATCTTTGTCTACTTGAAAATAGATATTCCCTCCATTTCCACCATCGCCTCCATCCGGTCCTCCTGCTGCTACATATTTTTCTCTACGAAAGGTTATGGCTCCGTTTCCTCCATTTCCCGATTTAATTATTATTTTTGTATAATCTGTAAACATTTTTATTCTCCTTTTGATGTTTTCTCTCTCTTATTCTTTCTTATTTATCTTCTTATAAACCGATGTTTTTTGACCCCGTCCCAAAAAACATCAGTCAAAATAATCTAATTTCATCGCTTGTTTTACTTTTTTCATAGTTTGTTTTGCTACTTCTTGTGCTTTTTGAGTTCCTTCCATTAGGATTTTATCGACTTCTTCTGGATGTGCTTCGTAATATTCTCTTTTTTCTCTAATTGGTCGCAATTCTTCTATAATGTTTTTGGCTAATTGTTTTTTACATGCTACACATCCTCTTTTTCCTGCTTTGCATTCTTCGCATACTGTTTTTATCTCTTCTTGACTACTAAATAAGTTGTGATAATATGCTACCATACATATATCAGGATTTCCTAAATCGTCTTTTTTTATACGATTTGGGTCTGTTACTGCACTCATTACTTTTTTAGTGATTTCTTCTTCGCTGTCTGATAAGTAAATAGCATTTCCTAATGATTTTCCCATTTTTTCATTTCCATCTAACCCTTTAATTCTTTTTTGATTGGATAGAACTGCTTCTGGTTCTATCAATACTTCGCCATAAATACTATTGAATTTTCTTACAATTTCTCTACATTGTTCGATTAATGGTAATTGATCTTCTCCTACTGGTATGTATTTTCCTTCAAATGCCGTGATATCTGCTGCTTGACTTACTGGATATCCTAAAAAACCATAAGTTACACTTTCTCCAAAAATTTCTCTTTTTTGTGCAATTTCTGTTTTTACAGTTGGATTTCTTTCTAATCTTGCTATGGTTACTAGATTGGAGTAAAATACTGTTAATTCTGCTACTTCTGGTATCATAGATTGAATATAAATTGTTGTTTTTTTCGGGTCAATTCCAACAGATAAATAGTCAATTGCTACTTCTCTTACATTTTTTCTTACTTTTTCTGGATTATTAAAATTGTCAGTTAATGCTTGTACATCAGCAATTAAAATATAAGGATCATATTCTCCACTATTTTGTAGCTCTACTCTTTTTTTCAAAGAACCGAAATAATGACCAATATGTAATTTTCCAGTTGGTCTATCTCCTGTTAGAATTCTTTTTTTCTCCATTCTTTTTTCTCTCCTTTTTCTTAACCGTTTTTTCTATGCTTTCTATTTTACCACATTTTTCCGTTTTTGTATATACTAAATCATAGAAAAAGTTGATATATAAAATATATCAACCTACTTTTAGTATTTTTTCTTCTAATTCTTCTTGTGTATCTTCTAATTTACTAATTCTATATTCATGCTCTTTATTCTGTATATTTATTTTTCTTATATCTTTTTACATCTCTATTAAGGTGTTTTGAAATTTTTCGTCTCTTCTTTCTTGCATAATTACGATTTGTTGTAATTCTTCTGCTATTTCTCTACTTTGTTGACTTATTTTACTATCTAGCTCTTCTCGTAATTCTTGTTTCATATCTTGCATCTCTTCATGTAATTCAACTTTTACTCCTCTAACTTCTTCAAGAATAGTCTGTAAAATATTTTCCATCTTTTCTCTCACCTCCATTGAAGAGATTATACAAAAAAAGAGATAGCTTGTCAATTTATAAAACAATCTTTACCTATTGATTAACCAGCTATTTCTCACTTATTTTTACTTTTTCTACATTTCTTTTACTTTTTCTTGTGTTTTTCTTTCTTTAAAATTTTCACAAATTTCTTCTAATCTTCTTAGTTCTTCTCTTGGATAATCTTCTCTATTTTTAGCACGACTTAATTTAGCTTGCAAAAATTTATCATAATATTCAATTGGCTCATTTTCTTCTAAATAATTCAATTGTAATACTGTTTTATACACTTCTTGTGTCCATTTATGTGGTGGCTCTTGACTTGTTATATAATTTTGATAAGCATAAATATATTCAAATTCCTTTGTGCAAAAAATTCCTCTTTTAAATTTTTGAAATATCCCTCGTTCATCTAATTGTTTTACTTTATTAAAAACTTGTTGTTTAATTCGTTCCCTTTCTTCTTGCGTAATTTCATTCTTATAGTTTCCTGGCTCTTTTATTAAATCCACAAATTTGTATATTTGTTCCCAATTTCTACTTGTTTTTTCAATTAAGTTTCTAAATTTTTCTTTTATGGTTGGTTGGTCTGCGTCATTTGGAATATTTAAATATTTTATATTTAAGTCGTGATTGGTATAGAAAATAATTCCTTCTAATAATACTTCTCTATTTTCTAGTCCATAGAAAAAATATCTTTTAAAAAGTTTCTCATTGAAATTTTCCATTTACTATCAACTTCCCTTTACTCTCCATCTACATTTATTTTTTTATCAATAATATATTGAGGTCTATTTCTAGTTTCATCATAGATTCTAGCAATATACTCTGAAATAATCCATATAGATAATAGTTGTACTCCGCTAAATAGAGTAATGGCAATCATAATAGATGTCCATCCTGGCGTTAAATTATTTAATTTAAATATATAAGAAATTAAGGAATAAACCAAAATTCCTATTGACAAAATGATTGTTAAAAATCCTAGTCCTCCTATGATTTTTAATGGTTTTGTTGAAAAACTTATAATTCCATCTGATGCTAATTTTAACATTTTCTTTAATGGATATTTTGTTTTTCCTGCATATCTTTCTTGTCTTTCATATTCATATGGTGTTTGTTTAAATCCTACCCAACTAAATAAACCTCTTAAGAATTTATTATGCTCTGGCATGCTATTTACAACATCTACTACTTTTCTGTCTACTAATCTAAAATCTCCTGTATCTTTTGGAATTTCCACATCAGATAGACTATTTAATGTTTTATAAAACATTTTAGCTGTTAATAATTTAAAAGCTGATTCCCCTTTTCTTGTTTTTCTTTTTCCATAAATGATTTCATTTCCTTCTTCCCAGTATTTTAACATATCTGGTATTAGTTCTGGTGGATCTTGAAGATCTGCATCAATGATTACTACTGCATCTCCAGTAACTTCTTTAATTCCTGCTGTTACAGCTGCTTGATGCCCAAAATTTCTTGAAAAAGATATAATCTTTACATTTCTATCTTCTTCCGCTATTTTCTCTAAAATTTCTAATGTTTTATCTTTGCTTCCATCATTTACAAAAATAATTTCATATTCATAATTTTCTATATTTTTTAATATTCCTACTACACGATTATAACATTCTTGTGCTACTTCTTCTTCATAATACATTGGTATAACAAGTGATATCTTTTTCATTTTTACTTCCTTCTCTCTTTTCTTTTTCTAAATACAATTAATTTGCTAAAAATATAATTTACAATAACTACCATTATTTGTGTTACTATTTTTGCTACTATGTCGTTTATATTCATCACTTTTACCATAATAGCAAAAGTTCCTACATCACATAAAATTCCAGACAATATTCTAGCTGCAAAAAAAGATATACATTCTATAATTAATGCTTTTTTGGTATTGGTTTTACTGTCAAATACAAATAACTTATTGGTTATATAAGCAAATAAAACCGAACAAAACCATGCAAACGCACTACTTAATACTTCCTCTATTCCTAACATTTTGGTAAATACGAAATAAGAGAAAAAGTTAACAATTGTTGTTAACCCTCCAAATACTAAATAATTGATTATTTCTCTATATTGAAGATATAATCCTTGGATTGTTTTCAAATTGATATCTTTAATCTTTAATTGATTCCATTTAATTTTTTCTACTTCTTGCTTTTCCATTCTTCTTTTCCTCTATATATCAAATAATTCTCCTAATGGTCTTTCTTCATTAATACGTTGAATTGTCTCTGCAAATAATGGTGCTATCGATAATACCGTTAAATTGTCAATTCTTTTTTCTTCTGGTACTGGAACCGTATTGGTTACTACCATTTCTTTAATACCTGAATTTTTAATTCTTTCAATTGCTGGACCTGATAAAATCCCATGTGTTCCACCAGCATAAATATTTTTAGCACCAAATTTTTGTAATACTCTTACTGTTTCCATCATAGAACCTGCTGTTGCAATTTCATCATCAAATATAACAGCATTTTTATCTTTTACGTCTCCAATAATTGTTCCTGCAATTGCTCTGTCGTCATTGGCATCTCTTCTTTTATCTACTAAAGCAATTGGGCAATTAAAAAATTCAGAATATTTATAAGCTTTTTTTGAACTTCCTGCATCAGTTGCTACAATTACCATATCTTCTAAATTCTTTTCTTTGAAATATTCTTCTAATAAATATTCTGCTGTTAGTCTATCACAATTAATATTAAAATATGCTTGTATTGCTGGATTGTGTAAATCACATGTAATCACTCTTGTGGCTCCTGCTGCTTCTAAAAGTTGTGCCATTAATTTAGCAGTAATTGGTATACGTGGTTGATCCTTTTTATCTGACCTAGAATATGGAAAATAAGGAATTACTACATTGATATTTTTAGCAGATGCTCTTTTAATAGCATCTATGGTTATTAACAGTTCCATAATTCTTTCATTAACTGGTGGTTGGCATGTTTGTACTACATACACGTCCTTTTGTCTTACTGTTTCCATTATTTGCACAAAATTATTATCATTGGAAAATTTTTGGTGTTTAACTTTTCCCATTTCTATTCCTAAGCAGTCACAAATTTCCTTTGTAAATTCTTCTGCTGTTGGACAAGCAAATATCTTAATATTATTCATTTCTTTCTACCTCTCTTTTTCTATTTTATAATTCTTCTGCAAAACCTTTTTGTAGTTTCTTAAAAATAAAGTATCCTACTATTGTTAGTACAATTGAAATGATTGCTAGTAATCCTAATGCTTTTAGATTTGGCATTTGTTGATAATAAAAAATATCTCGATAAGCATTAATTAAATGTGTCATTGGATTTAGTTGCATTACAACTTGTAAATTAGCTGGCAATTGCTCTAATTTGTAAACAATTGGTGTTCCATAAAAAGCTGCCATTAACACAACGCCTATGATATGCTCTAAATCTCTAAAATATACCGTAATGGAAGATACAATAAAAGATATTCCTAGTAACAACACATATTGTATTAGAAGAATAACTGGATATAATACAATATATTTTGTAATGCCAAGTCCTGCAAATAATACAAAAGCTAATATAATAATAGTTGAGATAACAAAGTTAACAGCTCCACTTGTTACTACTGATATTGGTAATATTTCTCTTGGGAAATATACTTTTTTAATAATATCTCCATTTCCTATAATCGTAAACGCTGACTGGGTTATTGCTGTTGTAAAGTATGTCCATGGTATCAACGCAACACAGATATAAATATGATAAGTTGGGTCGCCTCCTGCTAATAAAGCTCCAAATATAACAGCATATACTGCTAATTGTAATAATGGATTTAAAAATGACCACATTACACCTAAAATTGAATTCTTATATCTTCCCCTTATTTCCTTTTTTACATTTGTTTTTAATAATTCTCGATATTGATAAATTTTTTGAAATATATTCATGTTTCTTCTCCTTACTTATGTTGTTACTTTTAGATATTCATCTACTACTTCTTTTGTATTTCCATCCATTCTTACTTTTCCTTCATAAAGCCAAACTGCTCTATCACATAGATTTTTTACAGATTCCATACTATGAGTAACAAATACCATTGTTTTTCCTTCTTTTTTTAGCTCTCTCATTTTGTTAAAACATTTTTCTTGAAAATGTTGATCCCCTACTGATAAAATCTCATCAATTAATAGAATTTCTGCATCTACATTGATGGCTACTGAAAAAGCTAAACGCATATACATTCCAGATGAATACGTTCTTACTGGGTTATCAATAAAATCTTTTAATTCTGAAAATTCAATAATTTGGTCTAATCTTTCATCTATTTCCTTTTTGGTTAATCCAAAAATAGAAGAATTAAAATAGATATTTTCTCTACCAGAAAAATCTGGATGGAAACCTGCCCCTAATTCCAATAAAGAGGTTAATTTTCCTTTTGTTTCAATGGTTCCTTTATTGGGAAAAATAATTTGTGTCATTAATTTTAATAAAGTTGATTTTCCACTTCCATTTACCCCTATTAAGGCTACTGTCTCCCCTTTTTTTATATCTAAATTAATATCATTTAAAACTTCTCTTTTTTCTCTTCTTTTATTTCTTGCAAAAAATAGCATTCTTTCTTTTAAAGTATTTGCTCTATCATAATAAATATTAAAATTTTTATAGACATGGTCTACTTTAATTGCAATATCATTATCTGTTTCTTTCATCTTTCTACTCCTTTACTTTTATGTATGTTGATTATATCTATTTTTTCTTTTATTGTCAATTCTAAAACTTTAATTTTATTCAAATAGAAAGAAAAGTTCAGCTCTTACAGAGCTAAACTCTCTTCTTTCTTTTGTTTATCTTCTATTTGCTCTATTTTTTCTTCTGTTTCTTCTATTGGTTCTTCGGTTTTTTCTTCAATTTCTTGTCTATCTGTTACTGTATTTTCTTGCACCTCTGGTTCTGTTTTTTTGTTTTCCTCTATCGGTTCTACTTTTTTTGTTTGCATTCTAATAGCCTTCTTTTGTATTATAATGTTATTTCCCTCTATTCTCACTTTGTTTCCATTGGTACAAATTCCTACTTCTCCTTGTTTACTCATCTTAGCAACTTGTGTCTTATTTTTATCAGAAGCTATATTTTTGTTTCCTGTTAATTTTACTTCTATATAATATTTCTTACTTGTATCTAGATTTTCAATATTTTTATCAAAGTAATATTCAATTCCTCTTTCATGTCCTACATACATTGTTGTTTCAAAACTTCCATCCGTTGCTTTTAATTTCATTTGTGGTATTGCACTTGGTGTTCTACATTCATTTCCTACCCATTCTGCTATATAAATATGTCCACTTATGTAGTTCTCTCCTTTTCCATTTTGGATGATGTTCATTTGATACAACTCTGTATTAATATTTCCATAGTATTTGTTGTCTTTTATTATAATGTTATTTCCCTCTATTCTGACTTTGTTTCCATTGGTACAAATTCCTACTTCTCCTTGTTTACTCATCTTAGCAACTTGTGTCTTATTTTTATCAGAAGCTATATTTTTGTTTCCTGTTAATTTTACTTCTATATAATATTTCTTACTTGTATCTAGATTTTCAATATTTTTATCAAAGTAATATTCAATTCCTCTTTCATGTCCTACATACATTGTTGTTTCAAAACTTCCATCCGTTGCTTTTAATTTCATTTGTGGTATTGCACTTGGTGTTCTACATTCATTTCCTACCCATTCTGCTATATAAATATGTCCACTTATGTAGTTCTCTCCTTTTCCATTTTGGATGATGTTCATTTGATACAACTCTGTATTAACATTTCCATAGTATAAGGTTTTATCAATTATTTTAATTTTGTTATTTTGGATTTGTATTTTAAATTGATTTCCTTTTTCCAAGATTTGATTTTTTATTTTTACCTGTTGTGTTTTTTGTTTTGATACATTATTTTCATTGCTTAATTCGGCTTCTATATAATATTCTTTGTTAACATTCAAATCATCTATCTTTTTATCAAAGTAATATTTAATAGATCCTTCATATCCAACATACATATTAGTTTCAAAGCTTCCATCTGTTGCTTTTAATTTAATTTTTGGTATCATATTTGGTGTTTTACATTCATTGTTAATATATTCTCCAATATACATATACCCACTAATAAAATGACTGTTTCCACTTTGAATTAGACTGATGCTTTCTAACTCAGTATTAATATTTGCTTCATAATTTAAAATGATTTTATTTTCTCTTACATTTACGGTAAAGCATTTAAATTTACCAACTTCTTGATTTGCTATCTTTATTTGCTGCTTTTTATTGTTTCCTTTATTCTCTTCTGTTGTTAATTCTGCTTCTAAATAATATTTTTTCGTTAAGTCTAAATTTTCTATTATTTTATCAAAATAATATTTGCATTGTCCTTCATATCCTACATACATTGTTGTTGCAAATTTTCCATCTGTTGATTTCAACCATATTCTTGGCATTGACTTTGGTGTACTTCCATTTTGGTTAATATATTCTACAATATGTACAAATCCCGCTAAGTAAGTTTCTCCGTTTCCATTTTGAACTAGTTGTATTTTCTCTAATTCTGTATTGATATTTCCAACATATTGTCCAATTGAAAATACAATTTTATTATTAATTACTTTTACTGTTCTTCCTTTATAATTTGTCTTAATTGTTTGATTTGGAATATAAATTGTTTGTCTTTTTTTACTTTCTTGCTCTATATTTTTATCTGATGTCAATCTTGCTTCAATATAATATTCTTTATTCATATCGATATCATCAATTACCTTATCAAAATAATATTTGATACCTTCTTCATATCCTACATACATTGTTTTATTTACACTTCCATCCGTTGACTTTAAAGTCAATTGTGGTATTCCTCTTGGTGTTCTACAATCATCTCCTACCCACTCTGCAATGTAAACATAGCCATTGATATAATTTTTATTATTTTGATAACTTACATCAATGTTAATTAATTCTGTATTAATGGTTCCTCTATATTCCTCTGTTGGTCTTAATGCTGGTTGTGATGGCATCTTTTCATATAATGGAATGGTAAATTCAAAAGAGCTATTTAAAATTCCATTATCTTTGTATGCCTTATACATTGTCATTCCTTCATTATTAGCTGCCATTACATTTTGCATATATTGATGTCCATATAGTGCATTCTTGTTTACTACATTGAATTTTTGGAAATATAAAGTAGTTTGTCCCACATTAATGTATTTTTCTTTGATGAACTTAGTTCCTCCAATAATAGATTTCTCTGGTGTTGTCCATCCATTTTCATAGGCTGTCTTAGCTCCTGCTAAATAACCTTGTGGTCCATTTCCACTTACATTTATATTGTATAAGTTATATACTTTTACCCTTTCTCCACTCTCTGTTGTATAAATATAGCCATTCATAATTCCATTGCCACTTGCTCCTTGTTCTTGTTTTAGCCTAGAAACAATGTGAAATGGACTTACAGAATGTGTTTTAGCCGCTTGCATAATAGCATCTATGTAAGATTCTTGATTTAGAAAAGTATTTTTGGTCATTACTTTTATAGCATTTCTATCCCCTACTGATGAAGATAAATCTTGAAATTGAAATACATAATCCTCTGTTAGGCTATTTCTTGGATCCATCATATAGGCAATTGCTTCTTTGGAAGCACAACGCCATTCCCCACTCACATCATAAGGTTTATGTGGTCCGCAGATGGAACAAATCCATGAATAAGGATAGGTTTGTGGCACTAAATTACTAGGACTTCCTCCATGTCCTGTATATTCTCCCTTTATCACTTCATCCCATGTTAAGCCTGTATATAATACATTAAATTTCCAATTAGGATTTCGAGCTTGCATAGCTTTAATTGCATCCTTTACGCCAGGATAAGCTCCCTCGTTTATTCCATTTATATTAGAGCTAATATTTGCTGCTTCTACCTTGGTTGCAATCATTCCTATTGCAATCATTATCACAAACACAACTATACTCAATAAAATTCTTTTTCTCATTTGTTTCACCTCTCCATGTAAGTATATAATAAAATAAAGCTTTTTTCAACATTTTTCGACCTTTTCCATCTAGGAAATTTTTTACAAAAAAAGAGAGAATTTCTTCTCTCTTCTATGCATCCTCTTGGCTTGCTTCTTCTATCTGTTTTTTGGGCTCTTTTATGGTTGTTTCTTCTTGTCCTTCTAATGATTTTTCTTCTTTTTCTTGTTTTGTTTGGATTGGTTGTTGTGTTTTTTGTATTACGATATGGTTGTTTGCTATTAATACTCTATTTCCATTCGTACAAATTCCAACTGATTGGTTCTTTATTCCTACAATTTGTGTTTTATCTTCTAATTTAGATAGATTTTTTGGACTTGTTAATTCTACTTCTATGTAGTATTGTTTATTGCTATCTAATCCATCTATCATTTTATCAAAATAGTATTTAATCGAACCTTCATATCCGACATACATGTCAGTTTCATAACTTCCATCAGTTGCCTTTAATTTTATTTTTGGTAGTGTACTTGGCGTTCTACATTCTCTTCCTACCCATTCTGCTATATACATATATCCACTAATATAATTTTGTCCCTTACTATTTTGAATAACTTTCATATTAATAAATTCTGTATTTGCCTTACCATAATATAAGCTTAAATCTTTTATTGTTATATTACTATTTTTCATTTGTATTTCAATTGCATTTGCTTTTCGAATTGTTTTATTTGGTAATCTAACTTGTTGTGTTTTATATTCTGATACATTTTTAGAATTTGTTAATTCCGCTTCGATATAATATTGTTTATTTTTATCTAAGCTTTCTACATTTTTATCAAAATAATATTTAATGGAACCTTCATATCCCACATACATGTTAGTTTCATAGCTTCCATCGGTTGCCTTTAATTTTATTTTTGGTAATGTACTTGGTGTTCTACATTCTTTTCCTACCCATTCTGCTATATATATGTATCCGCTAATATAATTTTGTCCCTTACTGTTTTGAATGATATTCATATCAATAAATTCTGTATTGATAACTCCTTCATATAAGCTTAAATCTTTTATCGTAATATTATCATTTTCTATTTTGACTTGTATTTGGTTTGTTCCTTGCATCGTTTTATCAGGTAATTTAACCTTTTGGATTTTATGATTAGATGAATTTTTAGCATTAACTATTTCCACTTCTATCTCATATTTCTTTTTATTATCTAATCCATCTATCATTTTATCAAAATAGTATTCTGTACCATTTTCTTCGCTGCTGTATATTGTTGTTTCATAACTTCCATCGGTTGCTTTTAATCGGATAATTGGTTTTGTACTTGGTTTTCTTTCATATTTTCTATCTACCCATTCTACGATGTTCATTCTTCCGCTAATATAATTTTGTCCTTTTCCATTTTGAATAATTTGAATGTTGTTTAATTTTGTCTTAGTTTCTGCTTCAAACCTAAATCCAATTTGGCTTTCTTTTGCTTCTACTGTAATGCCACTAAATCTTCCTATTTCCTTATTTTCAATTATGACTTTTTCCACTTTGTTTGTTGAAATATTTTCTTCTGTCATAAGTTTTGCCTCTAAGTAATAATCTTTTGATAAATCGATGTATTCTATCATTTTATCAAAATAATATTCTGTATTTTCTTCATATCCTAAATACATTTTCGTAGAAAATTTACCATCTGTAGATTTTAACCATATCTCTGGCATTGATTTTGGTGTTTTGATAACTCCGTTTCTTACTTCTCCTATGTTTACAAATCCTGAAATGTAATTTTCTCCTTTTGCATTTTGTATTAATTTTATTTCCTTTAAGCTTGTTTGTATATCACCTTTATATTCTCCTTCTGAAAATATAATTTTGTTATTAATTACTTTTAATGTTCTTTCTTTGTAATTTTGTTTTATCGTTTGATTTGGAATGCGAATGATTTGTTTCTTCTTACTAGCTGAAGCAACATTATTCTTTCCTACTAATTGAGCTTCTATGTAATATTCCTTATCCATATCTAATCCATCAATTGTTTTATCAAAATAGTATTTGATACCACCTTCGTATCCTACATACATTTCTTTTGCTACTTTTCCATCTGTTGACCTTAAGGTTAATTTAGGGGTTTCACTTGGCGTTCTACATTCATTTCCTACCCATTCTGCTATATAAACATACCCATTTATATAATTGGTTCCCTTATTTGTTTTTGTAAAATCAATATTGATTAGTTCTGTATTAATATTTCCTTCATATTCTCTTCTAAATAATTCTTTATTCGCAATAATAGCATTTGCATCTGCTTGTGCCATTTTAGTTAGCATAGCATCATTTAAATAATGTTCTCTGTCATATGGATTATTAATAAAAGCGTGTTCAATTAATACGCCTGGAATTCCATAATGCATTGGGCAACTAATAATACCATAATAGTCTGCAATGGTTCCATCTTCATACACATCATAATCTGCTCCCTTCCTTGTTTTTGGTGTATAGGAATAAGATGGAACTCCCACTCGATTTAAATTTTTTAATATATTAACACCTAATATATTAGAATATTCATAATATCTTTTCTTGGTTTTGTTATGCGTTATATATACTTCTGCTCCTGATAATCTATTCGAAGATTCATTGGAGTTAATGTGAAAACTAACTAATAAATCTGCATTATTATCTTTTGCTCGGTCAGCTCTTTCTTGTCTTCCTAAAGTTTCATCCTCTCGTTTGGTTAATATTCCTGTTATTCCTGGTGTTCTATCTAATATTTCTTTTACTCTAGTGGCAATTTTCCAAGTTAGGTCTTTTTCTATCAGTCCTCCACCAGCTGCTCCTGTCTCTGTTCCACCATGACCAGGATCCAACATAACAACAATGTCATTAACAGCCTTTACTTTACTTGGTATTAACGTAATGCTTACTAATGCTGTCATAGTTAATACCATTTTTAATAATCTTTTGTTCATGAAACTCATCCCTTTCTTCCAAAAATATTATAGCATTTTTTCATAGAAAAAGGCAATAAATTTTTCTGGAACTTATTGCCTAATTAGCTACATAATATTTTAAATTTTAAAATTTTTCTTACTCATTAAAATTCCTGGTACGAAAAGTAACCAATAAAGTACTTTATTGCCAACATTTTTTATTGACTTGCTTTTATATTGTTTCGTTAAATAACTAAATAATATATAATGTTTGACAACATATAACCTTTTGGAAAATTTTACTCCCTTAAAATCTTTCGCTAATATCTCTTTAAAATACTCATAATAGCCATAAGGATTTTCTTTGAATTGTTTCGCAATGTTTTGTGTATAACCATCTTCTTTATATTCACATATCATAATTGGTTCGTTAATACAAATCATTTGATAGGCCTCATCCATTTTGTGGTACATTCTTGCTTCTGTTACAAATCTTTCGTTGTTTTCTAATTTATGACAATATTGTTTTCGTATTTCTCGATAAAACGCAATCGCTTTTTCTCCTGTTTCCCCCTCTTTAAAATATAAATCAAACATGGTTGTTTTTTCTTTTTTAAATTGTTCTCCCATATTTTGATTGTGTTGGTCATATTTTAAGAAACATAAGCCATAAATATCTTTCTCCTGTTTGTATTTGTTATATTCTTTTTGTATGATTTCAAAAGCCTCTTTTGTAAAATAATCATCTGAATCACAATCAATAATTAGGTCTCCTGTTGCTTTTTCTACTAACTTATTAATCGCTACCATTTTTCCTTGGTTTTCTTGTTGCTCATATTTTATTTCTATTTTACCTTCTTTTATAAAGCCTTCTACTACTTTTTCTGTATAATCGGTTGAGCCATCATCCATAATAAGCCATTCTATTTTTCCTCCATACTTACTATTTTCTATTAGACTTTGATATAAGTTATTTAATAATGTAGCACGATTATAAGTTGGGGTTAATATACTTATTTTCATCTTATTCTCCTATCACTTGTTTTACTTGTTCTATTATTGTATCATTGTTGTATTCAAGTTTTTTTGTCTCTTTTTTCTTTTTTATATTTTGATTGCTAATTAATTCTTTTACTCCTTCATAAATTCCTTTTTCTGAATTTTTTACTATTTTACTATTTGAATATCCTTTTACTGCTTCTCTAGCTGCTGTATCTGTTATGATAATCGGTTTATTTAAAATCTTTGCTTCTTCTAAAACCATACCATATCCTTCAAACTCAGAAAATAACCCAAAATAGTCTGCTTGTTTTACATAAGGATAAGGATTTTCTTTTTTTCCTAATAACGTAAATGTATCTTCTACTCGATATTCTTTTATTTGTTTCTCTAATTTTTCTTTTTCTGGACCATCGCCCACTACATAAATATGATGTTTTAATCCTTCTTGTAGCAATTGACTATGAACCTTTAGCAGACGATCTATCGCTTTTTGTGGTACAAGTCTTGCAACCGTAACTATGTTAATTTCGTCTTTCGCATATATACTTTGCTTTATTTCTTCTGCTTTTTGTAAAATACTTTCCTTTTCTAGATAATTATAGATAACCTTTTTTTCATTTTGAATGTTTGGATAGGTTTCTTGAAAATTTTTCAAATTTTCCTTACTAACAAATACTAAAGTCTTATATTTTGAATAAACTTTTTTATCTACGATTTTCTTTATTTTAGCTTTAATTCCTTTTCCAAACACAAGAGAAATATCGTTATGAATCCATACTACTTTTTTTGTCTTTTCATTTTTAACCATAAACAACCTTGTAATAGGTCCTTCTAAAAAGGCTATCTCAACATCATAATCTTTTTTGATTTTATTATGATAAATACTTCTTTTTAAGAATAACACTTTTAAAGACATCCCAAATTTCTGTATCTTAGATAATTCAGTATAAGTTTTATCACATAAACTTTTTAATTTTATTTTTGGAGATAATTGACTTTCTAGTTCACCTTTTGCATAAATGGTAAAGATGGTAATATCATATTGTTCACATAGTCTATTAGCGAGGTCTACCAATACTCTTTCTGCTCCTCCGAAGTGTTAAACTGGTTATTCCAAATAGAATTTTTTTCATTTAGGTTCCTTCTTTCTTTTTTAGGAATGTTATTTTATTAACTAGTAATGTATTTAAAACAATAATCATCATCATATTAGAAGAATTAAAAAAGGTATATCCTGCAAAAAAGGATAAAGCAAACGTAAATCCAGTGCCTAACCAATACATCATATATTCTGCATCTATTTTATTTCTATTTTTTATCATAAAATAGGCACCATATATAAAAAGTGCTACAAATGGCATGAAATACAAAATAAATCCTACTACGCCAAAGTCTAATAAAAAGGCTGGTATTTCCATTTCTAATATTAATTCTCTAAAATTTAATACATGTCCATTTCCTAACAAAATATAAATTGGATTATGCTGATTTTTTATTAAAACTACATTGTAAATTAGTTGTTGCATACGTTGGTCATTATTTTTAATTTTCCATTGATTTGCTACATGATACAAATCTACAATTGATTGTTTTTGTGCTTCCCCCATATATCCGTCTTCTAATGTATTATCATCTATTTTCTCTTTTATTTCTAAAATGCTTCCTGTTACATGTGCCTCTTGTTGCTGATTAGTATCTACAATGTCTTTTTCAATTTCTTGTAAATGCTTTCTTCTTTGTAATGTAGTAGACCCAACTGTAACCACAACAACACCAACAGCCACTATTGCTAGTAGTCCTCCTATCACTACTTTTTTATTAATTTTTCCCTTTTGCTTTAAGGTAATCACAACTTCTACTATTATATATAATAAAATTACTAAAATAAATCCTAATAAACCAACTCTTGTTCCTAATAGGGTAGTCAAAAAGATACCCTCTAATAAAATGATAGGAATTGCAATTCTTCTATATTTTTTGTCTTTGCAATATTTGATAATTATAAACAAAGATAAAATTAGAATAGAACCCAAGCTGTTTCCAGATTCGAACCATCCTTTATATCCCATTCCTTCAATATAAGTACTAGAAGATGTTTTAGTTAAAATTGCTACAAAAATAGATACGATATAAATACTATTAGCAATTAATACACTTTTTGATAATTTTTCTATCCCTTCTTCGTCTTTAAATACCATAAGATATAAAACCAGGTTTAATATCATATAAGAATAATTTATTAAATATTGTGCTTCATGTGTTACCCCACTATAACTACTTCCTGTTATTAGGCTTTTAACTATTACCAAATGTAGTATTGCATAAATAAAGTATACTGTCCCTATGGCAATGGTATATAATTTAAATTTTCTATCTTTCTTAAAAAACAAATAAACAATCATAATCGTAGGTATAATTGGTCTTAAGAAAGTAGAGGGTGATAGATTGGTATGAAAAGCATTGCGAAATAAAAAACTCATCATATCCAATATAGGACATAGTATAATAAAGATACCTAATACATTTTTTTCTATTTTTTTCATTTCATTCTCCTAAATAACTGTGCATAAATGGGATAAGTCCATTTATTAATTGTTTTCATATACAAATTTTTTCTGTTTCTTTGTTGTAATATCTTATTCTTCTTCCAATTTGGAAAGTTTTGATTTACTTTGTTCCAGGTCTCTTTTAACAATCTTTTTCTTATCTTATTATCTTTAATTTTTACCATTCTTAAAAAAGAACTGCAAAAAGCATATCTGGTATATAGGTATTCTAATTCTGTCTGATATGTTTCATAAATCTCTTTTTCTTGGTAGTGTTTTATGACATGCTCTAACACTTCAAAAATTTCTTTGGTTCTTTCATTTTGCGAATTTGAAATAGACCCTTCTCTTTGAATGTAATGAACACATGGCTCTTTTAAGAAAGATACTTTTTCTAAATACGGAATTAGTTTATAAGTAAATTCTACATCTTCATAACGATATCCTTTGGGGAATGTTATTTTCTCTTTTTCTAAAATTTCTCTTTTGATTAATTTGTTCCAAGCCACTACTCTTACCTTTTGAAGCATTTCTTTCTTCCCTTGGTATATCTCCCCTATGTCTTCTTTTTGCTTATCTGGATATTCCCAATAAAAATCGCATTCCACCATGTCGCTATTTTCTTTTTTGGCTAGTTCATACATTTTTTGATACATATCTTTTTCTACATAATCGTCAGAATCCAAAAAAGCGATGTATTCTCCTTTGGCATATGGTATTCCATAATTTCTAGCATCGGATAATCCACCGTTTTCTTTCTCTAAATATACAATTTTATCCGAAAATTGTTCTAGCATTTTTTGTACAATCTCTTTTGACTGATCTGTTGATCCGTCATTTACGACAATGATTTCTATTTCTTTTAAAGTTTGATTAACTAATGTTTTTAAGCACCTTTCTACATATAACTCTACATTGTAAACTGGTACAATTACACTTACTTTTGGCATATTTCTACCTCATTTTTAAATATAATTTGATATTTATGTATAATATTATTCTTTTTATTCCTTGTTTCAAATTGTATGGTTTTATATTTTTATACATTTTTCTTTGTTTGATTTTTTTGATATATTGTCCGTAGTTCTTTTTCTTTTAATGTTTTTGCTTTTAATATAATAGCATTGGTATAATATCTTTTTATTAATTCTTTTGTCTTTTGACTAACAGAATATTTTTCGATAACTTCTATCATATTATCATAATGTTCTATTAAGTCATTTGCTTTTTTTATTTCTTTTTCATAACTAACATCTCTTGTAATACTTTGTTCTGTTTGCAAATAATAATAGCCATATTCTTCTGTTGACACAAAGCTTTGAGCTTTTACCATAACAAGTGATGTTAAACCAAAATCTTCATGATAGGTTCCCTTTTTATATTGAAAATGATTTTGAAGAAAGAACTCTGTTTTGTATAAATAAATGCAAGCTGGGTCTAAGTATCTATCTTGTGTACATAGTTTTTCAAATCCTTGCTCCCCTGTACATTTTTCAAATACTGGTCCTTCTATTTTTTCAAGTACTTTATCTTCTTTATCTACCATCTTCATTTTAAACTTTATTAAGTCTATTTTTTGTTCCATGTATTTTTCTAAATTCGCATATAAATCTTTGGCAATATAATCATCTGAATCTACAAAAGAAATGTATTCTCCTGTTACATAAGGAAGAGCAAAATTCCTAGCATCTGATAACCCTCCATTTTCTTTTTTTAGGTATTGAATTGTTACTTTTGGATGCTCTTCCTTATATTTTTTTATCACTTCTTCTGACTTGTCTGTTGATCCATCATTTACTACTATAATTTCTAAATCTTGCATCGTTTGCTTTGCAATTGAATCTAAACATTTTTCTATATATTTTTCTGTATTATATACAGGAACAATTACACTTACTTTTGGCATATAATTCCTCACTATTTTCTAATATTCTTCTGATAATCTTACTAAAATTTTATTATCCACTAATGTAATACAATCCTCTTTTGGCCATATTTCCATTTGATGCTCTTCTGCATATTTCTTTGCTTCTTCGAACTCTTGTATCGTTGGTCCTGTAAATCTTTGTCCTAAAATATTTAAAAATACAGTAGCTCTTTGATTTACTCCCCATATTTCTTCATAGTCAAATTCAAAGAAAGATTTCCCAATTACTTCACTTTTTTGATATAAGTTTTTTAACTTATCTGGTGTATGTCTTCCAATAAAAATAATTTTATATTCTTGGTTAACATCATACCATTCTTTTTCTTCAATTCTGTCAATAAGTCTATAAGCAAATGCTTTGTCATTTTCATAAACCACATCAACTGAATAGAATAAATTGGCACAAGTATAACTTTGTATATATACAATAATACATGCTAATAATAGCATAATGTTTTTAGCTATTTTTAATTTATTTTTATTTGCTAAAAATACAACTACCAACATCATAACAAAACCGATTACAAAAGAATAGTTAAATTGTGTTCTTTTTAATTGGTCTACCCCTGTTATTATCATAATATAGAATGGTGCCATTACTAGGCCTACAAAAGCAAGGATTACTCCCACTTTCATTTTTTTCTTTTTTACTAAATACACCATAGCTATTATCATGCTGATAACTGATAAAGCATAACCATAATGATAGAAAATTCCCTCTCCATTCCATACTGGTTTTATACAATTCCAAATATTAAGTAAGCATTGCCCTATACTATCTTTTAACCATGCTGATTGTAAGTAACTTCCATTGTTTTCTCCTGTTACTTTAGATACAACAAAATAGATAATAGCTCCTGCAACAAATATTCCTATTTGTTGGAATAAGAATTTCCAATTGTTATCATTTTCTTTTAATACTTTTAACAAATAGCAAGCTACTACTGTTACAATATATAATAATGGTATAGATTGATAAATTCCAAAGCTAAAAGCAATTAGAAATATACTTATACTAAAATAAACTATTTTTTTAACTTTATTGGTTATTTCCATAGCTCGATTGATAAATAGTAAAGCTACTGGTATCATTAAAATCCCAATGGCTACTCCTACATTTTGTATGATAAAGTTGTAGTGTTCTGCAAATATAGGATTACTAATAAATATAATAGGAAATATGAATTGATATTTTATAAAAGTTTCCTTGTATTTATCTGGCATATAAGTATAAAATAAGTAATTAAAAGTAATTGCATATCCTATCATTGTAATTACTGTTAAGTAATTAGATGCAAATATTGGTAAGGCTCCCATTTGTAGGACTTGATTTAATAAAACAAGTCCCCATCTATTTAAACTAAGCCACCAATCCCAATTAGAACTGTTTTGTATGTTATTAATATATAGTTCGGTATCGATTGAAAAGCTTCCACTTATTAGTCTTTGTCCAAAAGCAAATAATGCTACTAAAACAATGATTATAATGGAGTATTTTGATTTTTTGATAAATTCTATTAAATTGTTTTCTTTATTTTTTTCCATTTTTCTTTCCATTCCCCTTTATTTTTTCCCTTAGCTTCCACCAACGAGAATTTTTGATTTGTTCTAATTCTTGTTGGTGTTGTTCCATTTTTCTAACCACTTCTTGGAATTCTTCTTTGTAGTATTTTTCTTCTTCACAATGTTTTTGTATACTCTTTGTTAATTCCTCTATTCTTCTATCTTTTAAATTATTTACATATTCATATTCTAATCTTATTCCTTCTGATTTTATAGTTAAATTGTCAATTTGTTTTTTCATTATTTTTGTTTCATCCATATTATACCTTCGCTCCTTTTTGCAATTCTATCTTTTCTATAAAATCTTCTATATGTGCTTCCTCTGGTGTCATTTTTCTTGTGTGCCAATTTAAATTAGAATCCCAATATCCTTCACATTCTCTTGTTCCTGGTCCATAACAGTAACTTATTTCATTTATTACAATTTCATCCCCATCATACATAAAATCATAAGCCATGCTTTGAAAATTACATTTTTTTGATACTTCAAATGCTATTTTTACTGCTTCTATAGGTATTTTAGTAATATCATAGTCTTTTTTTCCACTTCCAGATGCACGAAAATCGTTTTCCCTATTATATCGTATAAATCCAAAACATCTGTCACCAATTACTACAATTCTTATATCATATTCATTGTTTGGTAAAAACTTTTGAAAATAAACATAATCTTTTTGCATCATATAGTACCATGGTGGTGTAGGATATTCTCCATTTTTTATGTATCTAATTCCTTCTTTTAATCTTTCTTTTTTAGTCTTATTTTCTTCAAACTCATTTATAGTATAAGGAAATACGCCCTTTTTGAACATTTTTTCTACTATGTTTTTAGCTTCTGTTTGATTATTTATTTTTATTACATTAGCTGAACCAGCTCCTACTGACAATTTAAAAACTAATGGATATTCTGCTGTTTTTATGAAATTCATTGCTTCCTCATAATCATAGAATACCCAAGATGGTATACTTGGTGCATCAATTGATTTTAATAAATAGTGTTGTGCTACTTTTTCATCATAATGCCAACAGCTATTTAAATCAGGAAATATTGGAATATTTAAATTTAATTGTATATTAGACAATATTTTAGGTGCCACAATTTTATCAAATGGATAATGGAACCAATGCCACATCACTCCATCACAATCTTTTACTTGGCTCATAATATCTGTATCATAAAAGTTTAATTTTTTTACTTCTATATCTTTTTTGCTTAATAATTTTTCCCATTCATATGCCCAACTATATTCTGGCATTCCCTCAATATAATGAATTCCTATTTTCATTTATTTCTTCCTCCAATAGTCCTACTATTTCCTATTTTTATACTCTCTTTTTTTTAAATTTGTTTCAAAAAAATCTTTAAATTGTTTAGCTATTACATCATAACTATATTTTTCTATTTCCTTTAAATTTTCTTCTGATAATTCTTTAAACATTTTTGGATTGCTTATTAATTTTTTGATTTTTTCTTTTACATTTTCGATTGTTCTTTCGTTTACTATAAATTCTGCTTGTTTTTCTCCTAGTACTTCTTCTACAAACCCAACATTTGTAGAAATAATAGGAACACCACAACACATAGCTTCTAATATTGTATTAGGTCCTCCTTCTTCTTTTGAGGTACATACATATAAATCGATTTTATTATAGAATTCTTTCATTTCTTCTATTGGCGTAAACTTAATACTTCTGTCTGCTAATTCTAGTTGAATATCATACCCTTCTTCTTTTAGTTGTTGTATTGCTGGAATTAATATGGTATCTACCCCTTTTATATCTTCTCCATGTCCTTTTCCATCCCAGTCTCCCCATTTGCTGTTTCCACTCCATCCAATTACTAAAGTTCTATTTTCCATCTTACTAAATCTTTCTAGATTTTTGGGTTGAAATAATTGTGTATTTGCGCCTCCTCGTATCACTCCATAAGGCTTTCTACAATCTAATTCATTATAAATTTTCAATAGTTTTTGTGACATTACATAATAGTCATCTACAAAATTTAATGTCTTTTTACTGTTCTCTATATTCTCTTCATCTAACAAAGCATGATCTGGAACACATGTGGTTTTTACAATTTGACTAAGTTTTTCTTCTATAAATGTTTGTGCATCTATTTGATTTCTTTTAAAAACAACATTTTCGTTTGATAAAGAAAATAGCAAACCTCTCCAAAAGAAATGAACTAAGTCACAATCTTGAACCAACAAAGCAACCTGCAATACATTATCTTGTAATGCTGTTGTTGCTGGGATGATTTTAAATTCAAAATCTTCTGCCAATCTTTCTTCAATAAATTTCGCTCTATTGTAAAATGCCCAGTTATCCGTATCTACAATTAATGCTATTTTAGGTTTTCTCATACCTTTCCTCTTTTCTATCCTTTTATAAATTCTTCCACTAATTTTTCACATTTTATATCAAATTCTTTTTTCCAAGTTTGATATAATTCCATAATTTCTTCCTTATGCTCCAATACTTGCATAATTTTATCTTTAATATAGTTAGCATCATCTTCTTTTTCTAGAATAACATATTCTCCTAATTTCGTACCTACAAAATAATCATTGTTATTTCCTAGTAAACATGGTACTCCCATTTCAAAACTCTCTAGTGGGAACATTGGTGCATTTTCTGTGAAAGTTGGATAAATGTTAATATCATTTTTCTGTATTCTTTTCATTAATTCTTCATTTGGAATATAGTCATCAATACTAGTTGTTTCTAAATTTAATATTTCGGTAAATTTTTTTGCTCCTTCATTTATAGGAACTACATCTGCTACTGCATTTGGTACTAATTTCATACTACTAAGTGCGGTGTATATATTTTTTAATTCTCTTGTATCAGCATTGTAAATTCCTATTTTTGTTTTTTCGTTTTTATTTTTTGCTATTTTCCCAGCATTTTCCTTATATACATTATTTTGTAAATAATAAGATTTAAATCCTACTTTTTTATAGAATTCATACATCGTGCTTCTTACAAATGCAAAACAATCAATTTTACCTTGTTTATATAATTGCATAACTTCTTTGTTTAAATTCCAAGTAAAATCCGAAAAATATTCATAACAGTTTCCATGCCAAATTACTTTGGTTTGGATTTCATTCTTTTTCTTTTTTATCTCTGCAATCGTTTCTGTCCATCCATCACAAATTTGGCTAAATATAACTGATTTTATATTGTTCTGCACAATTTCTTTTGTTATTTTTTGAATGTCTTTTTTATCATACATATGCTCTAATGGTACATTATTTTTAAATAATCCTTTTGTAGAAGCTGCTACTCCAAGCCACGTTGGATTATAGAACACAATATAATCTTCGTCTTTGTATTGTCTTATTATCTCTATTGCTTCTTGTACTCTTTGGCTATATTTCTTATTTTGTTCTTTTACTTCTTTGCTATGTGTCATTTTATATTTGGCTGTACTTAAAATATGGTATGACTTGCGTAAAACTTTATAAGGAAAACTATCTTTTTTTATAAAACTTTTAAAAAAATTCTTAATTTTTTGCAATGTTCTCTCTCCTTTTATTGGTTAATAAAGTCTTCTAAAGACTTCTGTGCTTTTTGATTATATTTTTCTTTCCATTCTTGGTATAATTTTTGTATTTTTTCTCTATTTTCAAGAATGATTTTAACCATTTTAGCATTTATAATCGCATTATCTTCTGCTTTAGTAACAAGATAGGTTTCTAATTCTTCTTTCTCTTCAAAAAAGTCTGAATTGTTTCCAATTAAGCAAGGAATTCCTAGCTCCATACTGATGAAGAAAATAGGATGTACATATTCTGTAAAAGATGTTGCTACCATTACATCGTTTTTACTTACTTGGTTGATAATATATTTTTCTTCTATTTTTTCAATTTTATCTGGTGTATTAGAGATTTCCATTGTATTTAAGAAATCTCCCATCCTTTCATCTAAATTATTATAATTCAAATTACAATTTTCCATAAATTTGGCAATACATAATTGATTAAATATATTTTTATCCCAAGTATAGTTTAATGGATAAATTCCTAAATCTATTTTTTCATTTTTTTCTTTTATTTTTACTTTTTGTTTTTCTTCTAATGTATAGTTCTCTCTTAGATGAGAACATGTATAGCCTAAGTTTTTATAAGTTTCATATTGACTTTTTCTTAAGAAAGCAATATTTTCTATTACTCCTTTTTTTGATAGCTCTAATAATTTAAAGAAGTTTTCTCTTTCATATTCATAATACAAAAGACTATCTTGTGTATTACAAATTACTTTTATTTTTAAGTTTGGATATTTTTCTTTTATATCTTTTATTAACTTGTCCCATCCAATTTCCAAGCCAGAAAAAATAATTTGTTCTATTCCTTCTTCTATATATTTTTCGATTATTTTTCGATTGTTATTATAATCGAAATCTGTCCATCCTAAATTAATTGCTTGTGTATTTTTAAACATATTTGTAATGCATATATTATCTTCTGGCTTCTTATCACCATATAATAAGACATATTTCTTCATAAATTTATCCCTTTCCTAAAATCTTCCTTATGATTGCTTTTCCATTTAATAAAGTATTCATATATTCAATATCATTATGCACAATAAAAGCTTCTTTCCACATCTCATTTCTTAACATATTTCTACATTTGAAAATATTTAATTTTTCCATGGTAGATAATTTATCATCTTTTTCTACATATTCTGCTGTTCCAAAGGTGTCATTAAACACCATGCTATAATAAGCTTCTATTAATTCTTTACTTGGGTTTGTTTTTGTTTTTCTAATTAAGTCATATACATAAGCTTTGGTTTCCCTTGCTTCATATGGGTGATATTTCATATAATCATTTATTATTTCTGCTCCTGCAAACATTCCTTCTTGTAATGGCATAATGTATTTTTTTACAATTTCCATTTCTTCTGTTTTCGCTTTTCTAATGGCTTCTCCTTGCTTGTACTCAATTACACTTGCTGTTCCAGGATTGTAAATCCACTCTAATAAAGTAATCATATTAGCTACTTCATTATCTCTTATGTTTTTGTCATCAATAAAGCTTATCTTTTTCGTATTTTGTGGTTGTAAATTATAAAAATCATATAATGTTAAGTAATATCCTTCTATTTGTTTATTGGTAAATATATGTGCTAAATTATCTTGAATGGTTCCTCTCCAGCCAATATCAACTACAAACATTGGCTCTTCGTTGTTTGTAACTCCTTTTTTCTTTTCAAAATATTCTAATAATTCTTCTCTTTTTCTTTTTAATTCTTTGTTTACTTTTTCTGTAAATTCTTTATCTGCACATAGTCTTTGCACTCTAATATCAAACCATGGTTCTACAATATCTTCTTCTGGTTTGATATCATATTTTCCCATAAATTCTTTATAAGGTTTAATATCGATTGCTAAGGTTTTAAATAATGTTTTCATGCTTTGTACTCTATATTGTGACCATAAACGTAGTAATTCTGAAATCGAAAATTCCTCTAAAGATGCTGAAAATGTTGCCATTCTGCTAACTTCTATGGTATCACAATCTGGTACTGGTACACCAAAAGGATTGTTTTTCTTAATTAATTCATGTATTTTTATAAAGGTTTCTCCTTCTCTTGTACAGTAATATACTTTTGGTATTTTATTTTTAATCGCATATTCTACGATACTATAACCAAAAAAGTATAGTAGTGGTGCTAAGTCTACTCCACTATTAAATAGTTTGTTTTCTTTTTTTAAGCATGCTAAATCAAACTCAAATTTTCTTCCTTTTTCTGGAACAAAATTAAAGTCTGTTTTCGTTGTTTTTATCGTTTCTATTCCTAAGCTATTTGCCATTTCTATATCAGAGAATTGATTGTCTCCTACATGAATGTGTTCTTTTGGTGTAATTCCTATTTCTTCTTCTGCTTTTTTGAATAAGTTTCCCGTTCTTTTATTTAATAAGTAATCTGCTGAACTATATATTTTTTCTATTTTTATTGGCAAATTCAAAGAATCTAATAGCTCTTTTAAAGCTTCTGCTCCCATATAAAAATCAGAGATACAATATTTTTTTAAATCCTTATATTTTTCAAAAATTGGTAAAATTTCTGGATTAATAAAGATAGCTCTTTTTTCTTGTTCTATCTCTTCTTTTAATAGTTCGTCTGCTATGTCTCCTATTTCTTCTTTCATAATTTCTTTTTGTAATTTTTTAAATACTTCTATAATCTGACATTCATCATCGTGTCCCTTTTCTTTATTTTGTTTGCATTCTTCTGCTTCTATTTCATCTCTTAGTTTTAATATTTCATAAATATCTTTATATTTTTCTTTTAATTTTTCTTCATATTTTAATACTATGTATTTAGCTGTATGTAGTTTTATTTCTTCTGGATGACATTTTCTTTTTATAATCGTATCCCAAATATCAAAGCTTATAATCATTTTTCTACATCCTTTCTTTTTCTTTTTTCTTCCCCATTCTATCATTTATTCACTGTATAATCAAGCTTTCTAGCAAAATAAAAGAGTTAATCTTTCAAAAGATTAACTCTTTGTTTAATTTTATTTATATTGATTATCAATTTCTTTTAAAATAACATCATGTGCTCCACCTTCAACAATACTAATATCGGAAACTAATGTTAATCTTGCCTTTTCATGGAATTCTGGAATAGTAATACATCCACAGTTACACATAGTTGATTTTATTTTAGCAACTGTAATTGCTAAATTATCTTTTAATCTACCAGCATAAGGGATATAAGAGTCAACTCCTTCTTCAAAAGAAAGTTTTTTAGCTCCTCCCATGTCATATCTTTGCCAATTTCTAGCTCTATTAGAACCTTCTCCCCAATATTCTTTTACAAAAGCATTTCCCTTTTTGATTACTCTTGTTGGGCTCTCGTCAAATCTTGCAAAATATCTTCCCATCATTACAAAATCTGCTCCTAAAGCTAATGCTATGGTAATATGATAATCATGTACAATTCCACCATCAATACATAATGGAATATAAATTCCTGTTTCTTCAAAATATTCATCACGAGCTTTTGCTACATCAATTAGAGCTGAGGCATTTCCACGTCCAATCCCTTTTGTTTCACGAGTGATACAAATAGAACCTCCTCCTACTCCTATTTTAATAAAGTCTGCTCCTGCTTTGGCTAAGTACATAAATCCTTCTCTATCTACTACGTTTCCTGCTCCTATTTTTACATCGTCTCCATATTTTTCTCTTACAAAGTCAATGGTATTTTTTTGCCAAATAGAGTATCCATCAGAAGAATCCATACAAATCATGTCTACTCCTGCTTCTACTAAAGCTGGTATTCTTTCTTCATAATCTCTTGTATTAATTCCAGCCCCTACAATATATCTCTTATTTTCGTCCAATAAAGAATTTGGGTTATTTTTTCTTTCTTCGTAATCTCTTCTAAATACTAAATATTTTAGTCTTTCTTCTTCATCTAAGATTGGCAAACATGCAATTTTGTTCTCCCAAATGATGTCATTTGCTTCTGATAGACTAATTCCTTCATGCGCCCATACTACATTTTCTTTTGGTGTCATGAATTTATCAATTGGTTCGTCAAAATTGTCTCTTGATATTCTATAATCTTTGTCTGTTACTAGTCCTATAAATTTTCCTCTTGCTGTTCCGTCATCTGTAATAATAACAGTAGAATGTCCTGTCTCTTCAATTAAATCAATTACTTCTCTTAATGATGTTCCTGTTTTTACGTTAGAATCACTTACTACAAATCCTGCTTTGTGTTTTTTAACATGTCTTACCATTCTTGCTTGTGATTCGATGGATTGAGATCCATAAATGAAGGCTACTCCTCCTTCTCTTGCTAATGCAATTCCCATCTCTTCTCCTGATACCGCTTGCATAATGGCTGATACCATTGGTACATTAGCATAGTATTTTGCTTCTTCTCCTTTTTTGTATTTTACTAACGGTGTTCTTAATGATACATTGTTTGGTATACATCTTTCATCCGTTAAATTTGGTAATAGTAAGTACTCGTTAAATGTTCTTGAAATATCTTCTACGATTTTTGCCATTTTTAATCCCTTTCCTTTCTCTTTTCTATTCTTCCATTATACAACAATTTTCTGCACTTGTAAACATTTTCTATTCAAGTTTGACTTTTTGCTGACAAATTTCCATACAAAAAAGAATACTATTTCTAGTACTCTTCTCTTTTATAAAAAACATAATTATTGTTCTACTGGATAAACACTTACTTGTTTTTTATCTCTACCTTTTCTTTCAAATTTTACAGTTCCATCTACTAATGCATATAAAGTATCATCACTACCTTTTCCAACATTAGTTCCTGGATGCATTTTGGTTCCTCTTTGTCTTACTAGAATGTTTCCTGCTAAAACAAATTGACCATCAGCTCTTTTGACACCAAGACGTTTAGATTCACTCTCTCTACCGTTATGGCTGCTACCTTGACCTTTCTTATGAGCCATGCTTTTTCACTCCTTTCGGTTTTCTATTTCGTTTATGTTCGTTCGATTTTATTTCTAAAATTCTGTTTGAAACTTAATTAATTTAAGCTTCTACTTTTTCAGCAGCTTCTTTTTTTGCTGTTGTTGCTGCTTTTTTAGCAGCTGTTTTAATAGCAGTAATTTCTACTTTTGTGTATGGTTGTCTATGTCCTTGTTTTCTTCTATAGTTCTTTTTAGGTTTCATTTTGAAAACAATGATTTTTTTCGCTTTACCATGAGAAACTACTTTTCCTTCTACTTTGATACCTTTCACATAAGGATTTCCAACTTGTACTTTTCCTTCTTCAGATACTAAAATTACTTTGTCAAATGTAATTTTTTTACCTTCCTCTGCATCTAATTTTTCAAAAAATACAACATCTCCTTCTGCTACTTTGTATTGTTTTCCACAGCTTTCAATGATTGCGTACATTTAAAATGCACCTCCCTTATTTGTATACTCGCTAATCCTTATTTTTCAGGCAATTAACTTTTAGTTAATATTTAGGTGCCTTGACTAAGCGGATTACAGTTATCAATTTTAACATATTCTTAGTCTTTTGTCAATTGTTTTTTCAAATTTTCTAAGGCTCTTTTTCTGTGACTTATGCTGTTTTTTTCTTCTTGTGAGATTTCTGCATAAGTTTTTCCATTTTCTAATTCGAAAATCGGGTCAAATCCGAATCCTCTTTCTCCTCTTGGTTGTTGGGCTATTCTTCCTTCTATTTCGCCTTTTCCCACTATAAATTCCCCATTTTCACAATAGGTAACTACACATTTTACTCTTGCTTTTCGTTCTTCGCCATTTAATTCTTTCATTTTTTCTAAGATTGCTTCATTTTTTTGTTCGTTGGTTGCTCCTTCTCCCAAAAATCTTGCAGTATATACGCCTGGCCATCCATCAAAAGCATCAATGCATAGTCCACTATCATCTGCTATGCATGGCATATTAATTGCTTTTGCTATTTCTTCTGCTTTTTTCTTTGAATTCCCTTCAAAGGTTTCTTGGTCTTCTTCTACTTCTATTTCACAGCCTATGTCTTTTAGGGTTACTAACTCATAGTCTGTTAGGATTTCTTTTATTTCTTTTATTTTTCCTGGATTGTTGGTTGCTACTACTATTTTTTTCATTTTCTCTCTCCTTTTTCTTTTTGATTATAGTTGATATTTTGATAATTTTCAAGTAGCTACTAAAAGATTATGAGGTGGCAATGCCACCCCACTTTTCATTCTTTTGGAAAATACAGACAAACCAGGCATTTTTCTTTATACTTGGTAATTAATAAAGCTTCTTTTCCAGGGTGAAAATCATTCTTAAACTGAATCTCCTCACCATTTTGAATAAGCATTGTACCTTTTTTCCCCCATGCGTCTGCAATATCAAAAGTATTTACTGTGCTAGATTCTACGTAAACGCCGATGTTTAGCCTTTCAACATTCTTTTGAAGCCAAACCCGGTTTTGGTATTCAATACTCTTGTTTCTTGCATCGTCTAATACTTTGATTACCCATGTTGTTTGATTCATAAGAACACCTCCAAATTTTTTATAACCTTATTATAACTAATTTTATGTCAATTGTCAACCATCTTACGTATTTCAAAACATTCTCAATTATTAAAAGTGCTTAGAAACTTCCAAGCACTCTTTCTTTTTGAGCTTAACTGATAAAAAGTCACATATAGAAATCATTAATTTTCGAACTCAATGACTTCATAAATTTCATAATTCGTTCCCTTTCTTTTCTGTCATCTTCTTCAAAAGCACCTGCTTCTTCAGCCTTTTGGAGTGCTTTATCAAAATCGGCATGTAGGGATTCTTTTAATTTTTCGAAATCAATTTCTTTCTTGCAGCGCCATTCTTCAAACTTTTCTTTTGCCCATTCTTCACATACTTTTACATAACAAGGACCCATATAATATGAATATTGAAGTTGTTTTTCAGTATTATTGGTAGTCGCTTCTATCACAGCCTTTAAATATTTCTCTCGTATTTCTATTATTCTTTCATCTTCTATCGTCTGTAAAGAATGATAACAAGAGCAAACGGCTTGTTTGTCTGTCGGTTTTCCTCTAGAACCATATTCTTTTTTTAGTTCCAGATTGGCAAAACAATTTAAAATAATTGTTTTTATAACGTTCGCCTCCCATTCTGGAAAGTCCTTCTGATTGCATACTCGAACTAACTCAGTTGCTGGTGCAATCCAATCGTAGTCAGATTTGCTATCTTCTAACACCCGATTATACAATTGCCTTGCTGTTAGTAAATGGATTTTACCATTCCATGCTTTGACTGCATACCTTTTTTCAAATAAACTCATTTTTTTCTCCTTTCTTGGCTGTTTACTGGTTCTATAAGATAAAACTAAGGAGTAAGTTTTCCTTACTCAATAGAGATTTAAGGAAATAAGTAATAGAAAAAGCAATTACTTATGTATTGGTATTATACTATTATTTTACATAATTTTCAAGTACTTAATAAAAAAAGCTTTTGCCATGTGCTATAAATAGCACATGGCATTGATAGTTTTGTAGTTATTTCGATAGCAATATTAATTTTGTTTGTTCACATAGTTCTCCTGAAAAGCATACCATCTTTCTTTTTTGTGGATTTAGAATGATAGATAGAAAATCGCCAAATTGTTTCACAAAATCTTTGTGATTTTCTGTATCATGAATACTAAATCGAATTTCGGTATCTCCTGGATGACTATGAGCAAAACCTAAAAATTGAACCAATCCATATTCATCTCGATACACTTCATCTGACCTTGATGTATTCTCGTTTATAATGGAAACTTCGTCCATTATTTGTTTTATGCAAAAATCATCCATCGTTGCCATATTTCCAGCTCGATTATACAAAATAGTAGGAAATACATACTTAACTAGAAAAATATCTCCTAATTTGTTTCCCACTAATGCTGTTTGCTGTTCATATAAGTTAATAGGATGATGTTCTCCATAATGAAAACTGCCATGTAATTCTTTGGTTGCTTGTGGTGTAAAGATGACGGTTTTATCTGCTTCTCCTTTTGCTGGTTCCACAGTATAATGCTGCATTTTTCCATTTTTTTCAACCAACTGCTTTATGATTGTTTCATAAGTTACTTCTTCTACTTTCTTCTGGCTGGCTTCTTTTTGGAAAATTTGCTTGTAACAAAATTGTGGTGTTTTTGTTTCGAAATCAAAAGTATGAAAGCTATCTCCTTTACAATGCTTCCAATACTCACAGTTTTCACACTGTTTTGCTTTGGTTCGATTTGGGTTTCTATAAAACTCAAATTTTTTTTTCCAAACCTTGCAAAAATCATCTTTTAAAACATTACCTTGGATTAATTCTTTTCTTCTTGGAATATTCGGGCAGCCAAAGATATCTCCATTTGATAAGACTGATGCTACTTGAATCCCTGTGTAACACTTAAATTTCTTTCCGGTTGGGTCTAATGTATTTTCCGTATTACCAAAATAATGTGTACAACTCCATATCACAGGAAGTGGTGAATTCAAATGTCTTTTCATAAAATCAAAAAGAAAGTAATAATCTTCTTGATTTAGCATTAAATTTGCATTTTCTTTGGCTCTACCAATTGGATCAATTCCACTAATTCGAAGTGAATCAATTCCTAAATTGCTTAAAAACCGATATACTTCTGGCAACTCTAAAATATTGTTTTTGGTTGCAATGAAAGTAACTTGGATATGTTCCACAAAATTGCTACTTTTAAGTTTTTCGATAGCAGTAACGATTTTATCAAAAGAACCTGGCACATGCCGAAATTCCTCATGAGTTTTTTTCATGCCATCTAAACTAATCGTAATGGTTGACATGTTTGTTTCTTTCATTTTCTTAATTACATCATCTGTAATTAACATGCCATTTGTTACCAGTCCCCACTTAAAGCCTAGCCTATTAGCATATCCTGTTATTTCAAACAGGTCTTTCCTCATAAGTGGCTCGCCACCTGTAATGTTTAGCATAATAGCTTTTGTTCCAAAATTTTTAGCCACATTATCTAACACTTTTTTGAAAGTATCTGGTGATAATTCGTCCTTCTTTCTAGCCGTGCACCTGCTACCACAGTGGTCGCAGAGTGCATTGCATCGGCTAGTTACTTCAAAAAAGAGCGTATGCAACGGATAATTACTACTTATGTTTTCCATATGCTGCTCTCCTTTCGCTTACGTTAAATCAATGGAACCTGTTGTTATCGTACTATCTTCCTCAGTATACTTTTCAGCCTGGTTAATCGCCTCTTCCACGCTTCTTGCCATAGGACAACCATATAAACATCTCATAGAGTAAATATCATCATATATAACCTCTCTTGTAAATGGTTCTGGCTCTCCTTTTCGGATGTAAATTAGGCTGTTATCTTTGATACCTAATTCCTCTATTGAGCGATACTCATCTGTACAGATTTCTCTTAGCTCCTGCTTATTGTCATTTTCTAAGTATACTTTAGTGGTAACATAAGTACTTTGATACGACGAGATATGTCCTAAGTCCCGAAGCTGTGCTTTCAATTCTACTTCATTGATACCTGCTAAAATATTTACTCGTGTATATTTCCTCCGATCAAAAGTCACATATACTGGTATTGTTTTTCTTGTTGCCATAATGATACTCCTTTCCTATTGGATTTAATGTTTTATTGCTATTAAAAACTACCCTCCTTTTTGAGTTTTACTAGATAAGTAATAACTCTTTTTACGAAATTCATTTGTTATGAATTTTATGTAACCATTTTATATGTTTTTAGTGCTTTTGTCAATATTTTTCCCCTTTCATATATATACCTCCACTACGGACTTTCACCGATTAGTTAAACAACATGCCTGTCGTACTATAAAAACCGATGAATTATAAAAAATCATCGGTTTCAGTCATTATTTAATCAAGTTTTACAAACACTGTTTTATAGGTTCTTTTTTTCCACATTGGTGTTGTTCCTATTCCTCTAGCATAAATTACACTGTTGGGCATAATTTCCCATTCTTTTATAGAACGATAGTCATAGTTACTAATTTCTTTTTGTCCACCTTCTGTATTGTAATATAGTTTTACGGTAGGTGACTTTGAAATATACCCTGCTTCTTCAAGCATACTTCTTAATTGCATGCCATTTACATCCACTGATATTTCTATGGGACCATATTTTTTCCCATTAGCCATTACATATAGTGGAATACAATATACTCCATTTTTGTTTTTCCGTGCAAAATACGCTTTTGCCATAATGATACTCCTTTCATTTTTGAATTAATGTTTTGTTGTTACAAAAAACTATCCTTCTTTTTGAGTTTTACTAGATAAGTAATGACTCTTTTTACGAAATTCATTTGTTATGAATTTTATGTAACTATTATATATACTTTTGAAGATATTGTCAATCTTTTTATTTAGAAATCAAATTCTCAAAAATGCGTTGCAGTAAAAAAATAAATATGCTACACTATGTATATCGTAAACACAGTGTTATTTATACTAAAAATTATAATTTTATGGAGGACTAATGATGAATGATATAAAAAACAAATTAACAAATAAAAGTCGGTATAACGCTTATAGCACTTGTAATTACAATTATTATTCTAATAATTCTTGCAGGAATCTCTATCTATATGTTATTTGGACAAAATGGGCTAATCTCTAAGTCAAGTACTGCTTCCATAGAACAGAAAAAAGCAGAATATTTTGAGGAAATACAAATAGAAATAGCAGATGAGCAAATAGAAAGATATGAAAAATACAAAGATACTTCATTTATAACAAGCCTATCGATTAGATTATCACCCAAAAATAAAACTTGGATAGCTTCCTCCTTAAAATGTGCTGAAGAAAATGGTGGTTTTGAAGAAAAACCTAATGATTATGAAAACAATATATTACTAATAACAACAAAAGAAGATTATGAAATAGTAATAGATATAGAAAACAATAAATTAATAGCCTCAATAAGAGAGGATAGTTATAGAAAAGCAAGAAAACAATATACTGTCACATATGATGCAAATTCGGGATTTGGAACTGTTGAATCCCAACAAACAAAACAAGGATTTAATATCATATTAAGAGAAAACGCATTTTTAAAAGATGATTTTTCATTTGTTGGATGGTCTAAAAATAAAGATGCTATTGATGGAGATGAAGAAATATATTCTGCAGGAAGTAGTATAATAATAGAAAATGATATAATCTTATATGCCATATGGAAAAAAGAAACATATACAATAGAATTTAATGAAAATGGCGGAATGGGAACAATGGCCCCAATAAAAGTTGCTAAAGGATTAAGTACAAAATTAACGCAAAATACATTTTCAAGAATAGATTATAATTTCAAAGAATGGAATACCCAAGCTGATGAGAGCGGAGAAAATTATAAGGATGGTGAAATACTAATTCCTTCTATAGATATGACTTTATTTGCAATATGGGAACCTAAGATATATCAATGGAAAAAATATAAAGTACTTACCAAAACAGTTTATACAAGTTCAGAACTTAGTGGTACATCTATGAGAATTTCTAGTGGTAGCTTTGATTGCTATTCTAATTATACATTTTCAGAAACATCTGGATATGTAATGACTGACTATATTGGACGTTATGTAGTTGATACTACAACAGATTTAGACAAATATATAGGAAGTTATGCATTTTTTTCATATGCACAGTACAGTAACTGCTTATGGAAAGTTATAAGTGTTGAATCTAATAGATTGAGATTTCAATTAATGGCTTCGCAATCTTCTAGTAGTAAAACAGAAGAAGAATTTGTTGAAATTGTAGAAACTAATTCAAGAAACTTTTATGTAGAGAACCAAGTATATTATGAAAATTCAAATAGATATAAATACAAATATATTGGAGAAAAATAATAATACATTGATGTCTACACAAAATTTTAAAATATAGAAAATTCTCTTTCATTAGCTAAGAAAAAGGAGTAGTAGCTTTGCTATTACTCCTTTTCCATCCATTCATTCATAAATTTTATTTCTTTTCCATCTTTAGTTACTGCAATTAAAACATCGCTAGAATTAGTTTTTATATCAACTACATTTTCTAAGTCTTTAATTTTTCCATTTACTTTAAATGTTGAAGGTACCGTATACTTGTTATTAATTATCATTTCTATTGGTTGGATATATTCAACAGTTCCATCTTCCATTATAAAAAAGGTTATAGGATTTACACCTGTTCCATAATTTCCTTGATACATTTTGTTTATTTTACTGGATAATCCAGTTACTGTACAATTTTTTGAAGTAATATTCACATTGGTACCACCAATAATAGTTCTTAACTCACTTTCATTGATAGCTAATTTCACTTCATTATTTGAATATAATGTAATCGTATAACCTAGGCCTGTTAATATTTGTTTTTCAGTTACTGCTGTAATATTCGACTTATTTTCTTCTGTTCTTTCATTATCTAATTTAGTATTATTGTTGGTATCTGTTATTTTATTAATTTTTTCTTGTAAGTTATCCATTGAATTTTCTAATTTTGCAACCTGATTATTTAATTCGCTTACTTTTTCTGTTGCCTTTGTTTTGTCATCATTTAATTTAAAAATGAAATACCCCATAACACATATAACAATAATTGCAAGAATTAAGAAAAACGTTGATAAACTTATTTTTATAACTTTCTTTTCTTCCATACTTTTCTCTCCTTTTTCTTTTGTATTACTTTTTGCAAATTTATGATATCATATTCGTTTTTATTTGACAATATTTTGTTATAAAAACTTCTTATTTTCTAATTTTATATCAATGTTTATAACAATCGTAGAAACTATTGATAAGATAAATATCACATAAAATACATTTTCTCCAACAAATCCTGCTATAAAAGCTAATAATGCAAATACTAAAACCTCTGTAAAGCATAAACTCATTTGTCCAACTGCAGATAACAATTCATTATCTTCTTTTGATTCTTTAATAATATTTTGAATTGATGTCTGTATTGAAGTTTCATAAACCTTTGAAACATTATCGCTAACTGCTTTATTTATAGATATTATAAATTTATCTTTTACAAATAGATATATTAGTGTAATACTAGATTTTATTATTGTAACTAAATTATTTGATTTTTTTATGTCTTTATCAGTATATTTTCCTATTAAAATAATCGTTATAACTTGAAATAATAATGATACTATAGTAACTACTGAAAATGTTTTAAAGTCTTGTAATAATAAGTATAAATACAAAGGAACAAATTGCCTTTCTATTATATGATTCGTTCTTAGTGCATATATAATCTTATATTTGTTCTTACTATGTATTAAGTATTTTATACTAGATTTGAAAACACTTGATTTTTTTTCTGGTTTGTAATCTATTTTTAATATTGCAAGATATTGTAATAAAAAGAAAACGGTAAGCACAACAAATAAAATTAATGTTTTATTACTTATTACTCCCCAAGCTACTAAACAACTTGCTAAAACGGTTCCTAATATTTTACTTATACTATAGAAACTATTAAATCTCCCTCTATGCTTACTTTCTACATATTTACTAGATAATGCATCTGACGATGGATTAGATAGACCATTTAAGCCCATTACTATTACAAATATAATAATATTTGCTGATAAATTTTGATTTACTAATATAAAATACGCATATATAATATTAAATAAATTTGAAATTAGTATACATTTTGCTATTCCTATTTTACTTGATATTGTTACAAATGCTGGTGTTATTAGTCCCATAATAAGAAATCTTATACCATATATTAATAATATTAGATATATGGGCAATCCCGCTTTATAAAGCATAACTGTTCCAAATGTTTCACTTAAAGCGTTTGCAAAATTATAAAAAAATATACTTAAATACATATATTTATACTCTTTTTTGTAAAAATATTCCTTCATTTATTACTCCTAATACTCTTTTAAAATTTTTTATACATTGTATCATTATTTTAATCACAATTCAAATTTGTTAGACATCCAGAAAATCAAACAAAATTCAGATAAAAAAATAGACTTATCAAAAGCTCTAAAAGTCTTGATAAGTCTATTGGTGCAGATGGCCGGAATCGAACCGGCACGGTTTATTCAACCGCAGGATTTTAAGTCCTGTGCGTCTACCAGTTCCGCCACATCTGCATAAATATTGAACTGGCTATCGATTAACGACAATTGATATTATAATATGACGTATTGTTTTTGTCAATACATTTATCAAAATTTTTAAAAATAATTTAAAATCCAGTCAAGTTTTGCTTTTCAAGTATACTCGTCTGTCTTCCCTGACTGGACTTTTGATTATTAATCGTTTGTTCCTGTTCCATCAAATGGAATAAATTTATTTACTACACTTTCTGGTTGTACTTCTTCTGCTCTAAACATCATAAAAGATGTATTTATCTTGTTGTCTACTAATTGTTCTACTTCTTCTTGAGAAGCATGTTCTGCTAATACCAATTCACTTACTAATATTTGTTTAGCATTGTTTAGCATTTTCTTCTCTCCTGTTGATAATCCTTTTTCTTTTTGTTTAAAACTCAAGTTTCTCACTACATCAGCAACTTCATAAATATCTCCACTTTTCATTTTGTCCATGTTGTCTCTATATCTTTTATTCCAATTTTTGTCCATTTCTGTTTCGTCTTTTTCTAGGATTCCAATTACTTTTTCTGCTGAACTTTTATCTATTATATTTCTTACTCCTACTGTTTCTGCCTTTGCAGTTGGTATCATTACTTTTACCTCTCCTGGCATTTTCAATATGTAATAAGATTGTTTCTCTCCTAAAATATCTTTTTCTTCTATTGAATCAATTACCCCTGCCCCGTGCATTGGGTATACTATTTTGTCTCCTACATTAAACATGTAAGTCAACTCCTTTCAGTGCTTTTGGTCTATTAGGCGAAAAAAAGATAATAAAGTTATGTCAATAGTTTTTCTATTTACTAACTTTATTGGATTTTTTAACCATATTTATTATACAACAAAAAATAGCAAAAGTCAAAGCCCTTGCTATCGTTTTTTTATGTTTATTTTCCTTCTATCCCTTTACCTTCTAAGGATAAAAAATTTTAAAATTTTTTTTAATTTTTTATTTGTTCGTAGAACCAAATCCGCCTATTCTTTCTCCCTCTGCTTCGTCAGCATCTGCTACTAGGTATTTTTGGAATATAGCTTGTCCAATTTCTTCTCCTTTTTTGATTGTGATGTCTTCGTCTTTGATGTTATAAAAAGCAAACATAAAATGTCCATCATTGTCTGGGTTACCATAGTAATCCTTATCAATTACACCTACGCTATTTGCCATGATTAATCCTTTTTTCTTTGGATTAGAACTTCTGTTGTACAACATCATAACTTCATCCTCTTGCATATAAGCTTTTAATCCTGTTTTTACTAAAGTAGGATTGGTTCCTTTTTTAAAACTTGGTATTACTACATCTTCTGCTGCTTCTATATCATATCCAGCTGAATATTTTGTTTTTCTTACTGGTAAATTGATTTGTTTATCTTCAAATCCTTTTGCAATTTCAAATCCTCTTAATTTTTCCATTTCTTCCTCCTTGTTTCATTTTCAATACGTTGTTATTTTTTCATAAAATAATAGGATTGTCAATAGTAACATTTGTTTTTCGACAAAATATAATAATAGTAACTATGTTTAGGAGGCTTAATATGAAAACATTAAATGACTTACCTTTGCATTCCAAAGGTTCTATAAAAAAATTAAATTGTATTGGAAATATAAAAAGAAGATTGCTTGACTTAGGCTTTGTCGAAGGTGCTACTATTACTCCTGTTTTAATAAGCCCTGCCAAAGATCCTCGTGCTTTTTCAATTCGAGGTACTTTAATTGCCCTTCGAAAAGAAGATGCTAATTTAATTGACATTCAATTTTAATCTTTCTATGATAAACCGATGTTTTTTGGGACGGAGTCAAAAAACATCGGTCACTTTTTTAGACTAACATACATACTATGTACTATTAATTTTAAATGTGGGAGGTTTTACGTATGGGTCTTACAAAATCCTCTACTGGAAGCCGTTTGTTAGTAGACGATTTGTCTTTTTTGAAAGATAATTGTGATTATGTGATTGCTTTGGCTGGCAATCCTAATGTAGGAAAGTCTACTATTTTCAATAATTTAACTGGCATGCATCAACATACTGGCAATTGGCCACGGAAAGACAGTTAGCAATGCTACGGGCAATTGTGTCTATCAAGATATGGATTTTCTTTTTGTCGATATTCCTGGTACTTATTCCATTATGTCTAATTCAGAAGAAGAAGAAATTGCTAGAGATTATATTTGTTTTGGAAATCCCGATTGTACGGTTATTGTTGTAGATGCTACTTGTTTAGAACGAAATTTGAATTTAGTTTTTCAAACGATGGAAATTACAAATAATATTATCGTTTGTGTTAATTTGCTAGATGAAGCCAAAAAGAAAAAAATACATATTGATTTAGAAAAACTATCCCATGAACTTGGCGTTCCTGTTGTAGGAACCACTGCTCGTAAAAAGAAAACATTGAACAAGCTTATGGATACAATTAGTCAAGTATGTACAGGAAAAATTCACCCTGTACCCAAAAAAATCATTTATCATAAAATGATTGAAAATGGATTATCTAAATTGTCTGTTGTTTTAGAAAATGATTTTTCTCTTTCGCCTGATTTAGCTCGTTGGGTAGCTTTAAAAATAATGGATGGTGAGGAGAAAATTTTACAATCCATTGAGGATAATCTTTCTATTGATTTATTAAATCACGAAGGATTGCAACAGGTTAAAAGTGTGGTTCGTAATGAACTAAGTAAAAACGCTATCACTGAAAATAATTTAAAAGACCTAATTGTTACCGATATTATGCACAATTCTGAAACAATTTGTGGAAAAGTCTGCTATTTTGAGGATGAAAATTATTCAAAGCGTGACCAAAAAATTGATAAAATACTAACTTCTAAAAAGTTCGGTATTCCTATTATGATTTTATTTTTAGGTATCATCTTCTGGCTTACCATTATAGGAGCTAATTATCCTTCTCAAGCTTTGTTTAGTTTGTTCGGTTGGATACAAGAAAAATTATTTGGGATTGCAGACTTTTTACATTGTCCAGAATGGCTCTCTTCTATGCTAATTTCTGGTGTCTACCAAACTTTAACTTGGATTGTTGCTGTTATGCTTCCACCTATGGCTATCTTCTTCCCTCTTTTTACTATATTAGAGGATTTAGGCTATCTTCCTAGAATTGCTTTTAATATGGATGGTTTCTTTAAAAAATGTTGTTGTACAGGAAAGCAAATGATTACCATGTGTATGGGATTTGGGTGTAATGCTGCAGGTTGCGTAGGTTGTAGAATTATTGATTCCCCCCGTGAAAGATTAATTGCTATTCTTACCAATAACTTTGTTCCTTGTAACCGGAAGATTTCCTTTTTTGATTGCTATTAGTACTATCTTTATAGCAGGGACTATGCAAGGATTTGGTGCTTCTATTGTCTCTACTCTTGCTGTTATCTTTGTTATTTTATTAGGCATTTTCTTTACCTTAGGAATTTCTAAACTTCTTTCTAAAACTATTTTAAAAGGCATGCCTTCGTCTTTTGTTTTAGAATTACCACCTTATCGAAAACCTCAATTTGGAAAAATTTTGGTTCGTTCTCTTTTTGATAGAACTTTATTTGTTTTAGGTAGGGCAATTAGTGTTGCTGCACCTGCTGGTTTAGTAATCTGGTTGTTTGCTAATATTGGCATAAATGGGCAAAGTATTCTTGATTTAATTGCTAATTTTCTTCAACCTTTTGCTAGTTTAATGGGATTAGATGGCTATATTTTAACTGCCTTTATCCTTGGTATTCCCGCCAATGAAATTGTATTACCAATCATTTTGATGTGCTATCTTGGTGGAAATTCCTTAGTTAATTTGGAGGATACCTTTTCCATTGGTCAGATTTTAATTTCTCATGGTTGGACGATTTTGACTGCTATTAATGTAATGCTGTTTACTATTTTGCATTATCCTTGTGCTACTACTCTTTTGACTATAAAAAAAGAAACTGGCAGTTGGAAGTGGACGGCTCTTAGTTTCTTACTTCCTACTGTTTGTGGTATTGTTGTTTGTATGCTTACAAATTTTGTTTATCATATAATTGTCTAACACTTGCTATTTTCCACTTCTTATGTTACTATTGTATCTATAAAATTAGATGAAACGAGGTATCATTATCATGAAATTAATAGCAAAAATTACAGATATAGAAATTGGCGAAAACATTATAGACTACAAAAATCCACGTATGCGTAAAGCTGCTAGAGGTATTGTTTTAAATGAAAAAGGAGAAATTGCTCTTTTGCACAAAAAAAATAAAAATGAATACAAATTACCTGGTGGTGGAATGGAAGAAGATGAAACAAAAGAGATTGCTTTTCAAAGAGAGATTTTAGAGGAAACTGGCTGTAATGTAGAAATCATGGAATATATGGGCTATACAGAAGAAATAAAATCTCACAGTAGTTTTGTTCAAACTTCCTATGTTTTTATTAGTAAAGTCATTTCTAATACAAATCAACTACATTTAACTCAAAAAGAAATCGAAGAAGGTGGCGAATTAGTTTGGGTTATGCCAGAAGTTGCACTTCCATTAATCCAAGAAAGTTTTCACAATTTAAAACCATCTCAATATGATGATGTTTACTCTACAAAATTTATTGTAAAAAGAGATGAAATGATATTAAAAGAATATATCTTAAACTATATGAAATAAGTAAAAGCACACTTTAAATTGTGTGCTTTTATTATGTTTTTGCTCAATTACTTGATAAAATCCTCTACAAATTTATCTCTAATTTCTTTGGGTAATAATAAAATGTCCTTAACCTCTTCTTTTTTTACAACTTCGGGAATATATTTTCCACTATCTATATACTTTGGATCATTTGTAAATTCTGGACCATTACCAGTTCCAAACTCTCCATCCACATACTCACATAAATAAAAAATTTCTTTTTGATTAAATTTTTCAGAATAAGTTTCATATAACTTTTTAACAATTTTCACATTAATTCCAAACTCTTCTTTAATTTCTCTTATGGTTCCCTCTTCTGGTGTTTCCCCCTTCTCTAATCCCCCTCCTGGAAACACATAATATTCTTGATAGTCTTTTCTCTTTACCACACCTACTCGATGCATAAAAGCAAATCCATCTTCCATTGGAACAATGCCTGCTACTCTAACTCTTTCCATATCTTCCTCTCTCCTTTGTCTTATTGGGGACAGTTCTTTTCCGACATTTATGTCGGAAAAGAACCGTCCCCAACAAGACATTATCATATTTTCTTATTTTTTTCTATATTTTTGTTTCAAGTTTTTGAATTAGTGGTATAATTTTTATAATACTAAAGAATGGAGATGATTAAATTTGTCAAATAATACGACGAAAGATGATGTAAATATTACCAAATTATATGGTTTAGAAGCTACTCTATCCAAAGATGATTTTATTAAGAAATACAAAGTAAAGGATGGTGGACTTTCTTCTAATGAAGCAGAAGAAAGACTTCGCAATTTAGGTCCTAATGAACTAAAACAAGCAAAACCTAAAAAATGGTATCATTATTTTTTAGAGAGTTTATTTACTCCTTTTAATTGTATTTTGCTTCGGTATTGTAGCTATTTTGATTTATACTGATATTTATTTACCGCCTGAACCTAGCTATGCTAATATTATTGTAATCGCTATTTTAGTTTCAGCTAGTACTCTACTGGATTTTTTTGAAGAGTTTCGTTCCAACAAAGCTGCTGAAGAATTAAAGCAAATGGTTGCTACTACTACCACTGTCATTCGTGACGGAGAAAAAATAGAAATTCCAATTCGTCAAGTTACACTAGGTGATGTTGTTCTTCTTTCTGCTGGTAGTATGATTCCTGCCGATTTAAGAATAATGGAAGCCAAAGATTTATATGTTGGTCAGTCTTCTTTAACAGGAGAATCAGATAGTGTTAAAAAAACCGTGGAAAGTGAATTATCAATTAATGAATTAGATAGTATCGCTGATTTAGATACCATTTGCTTTATGGGGACTAATGTCATTTCAGGAACAGCAAAGGGAATTGTTATAAAAACTGCCGATTCTACTTATTTTGGTAAAGTAGCTCATACATTGACAGCAGGGAAACCAAAAACTGCTTTTCAAAAAGGAATTGAAAGTATTAGTCGTTTATTAATCCGCTTCATGTTAATTATGATACCAATTGTATTTTTATTAAATGCATGGAAACATGATATTATTACTGCTTTTACATTTGCTGTTGCCATTGCCATTGGAATTACTCCTCTTTTATTACCTGTTATTTTGTCCTCTAGTTTATCCAAAGGTGCTGTTCGAATGTCTAAGAAAAAAACAATCGTAAAAAAATTAGATTCCATTCAAAATTTTGGTGCCATGAACATCCTATGTACGGATAAAACAGGAACTTTAACAGAAGATAGAATTGTGTTGGAAAAATATTTAGATATCAATGGTAATGAAGATTTAAGAGTACTAAAACATGCTTTTTTGAATGCTTATTTTCAAACTGGTCTAAAAGGTAACATCGATGAAGCCGTTATTAAAAGGGCTTTAGAAAATGATATGGGAGAACTTTCTGAAAAATACAAAAAGATTGATGAAATCCCTTTTGATTTTTCTCGTAGACGTCTATCTGTTGTAGTCAGTGACGGAAACAAGAAACAGCTTATCACTAAAGGTGCTGTAGAAGAAATCTTAAATATTTGCACTATGGTTGATTACCAAGGACAAGTTTCTCCTATTACAAAGGAAATCAAAGAAAATATTAGAAAAATTAGTAAAAACTTAAATGAAGAAGGACTTAGAGTTGTAGCAGTATGTCAAAAAAATGATATTCATGATATTGAACATTTTGCTGTGGCAGATGAAAAAAATATGATACTTCTTGGTTTTATTGGATTTTTAGATCCACCAAAAGAAAGTGCCAAAGAATCCATTGAAAAATTAAATCGAGCTGGCATTCGTGTTATTGTTCTAACAGGTGATAATGCAGAAGTAACAAGATGTATTTGTAATAAAGTAGGTATTAATTCAAAAAACATTGCACTTGGAAGTAAAATTGATAAATTATCAGATATTGCCGTTTTACGTTTGTTAAGGAAAACTAATATATTTGCCAAACTCTCTCCTATTCAAAAAGCTAGAATTGTAAGACTTTTAAAAGAATCTGGAAATGTGGTTGGTTACATGGGAGATGGTATTAATGATAGCCCTTCTCTAACCAATTCTGATGTTGGTATTTCAGTCGATACGGCTGTTGATATTGCAAAAGAAGCTGCTGATATTATTTTATTAGAAAAAGACTTAAATGTTTTATTAGATGGTGTAACAGAAGGACGTCGTACCTATGTCAATCTTATGAAATATATCAAACTAGCCACTAGCTTTAACTTTGGAGAAGTAGTTTCTGTCATTATTGCAAGTGCTTTATTACCATTTTTGCCAGAAACACCAATTCAGCTGTTGGTCGAAGGTCTACTTTATGATTTTGGACAATTGACCTTACCTTTTGACCATGTCGATAAAGAATCTTTACAACATCCTAAATCTTTTTCTATTAAAAGTTTAAAAAACTTCATGTTTTTTATGGGTCCTTTAAGCTCTGCTTTCGACATGTTGGTATTCGCTTCTTTATGGTTTATTTTCCAAATAAGAGATGTCGCTATGTTCCAAACCATTTGGTTCAGTTACAGCATTACATCTAATTTGGTTGGCATGCATATTATTCGTACCGCAAAATTACCATTTGTACAAAGCAATGCTCACAAAGCTGTATATATTTCTTCCATTTCTCTAATTCTAATTGGAATTTTAGTTCCTTTTACCACTTTAGGAAATTTAATTGGACTTGTTCCTATGGATTTGAAATATATTTTCATGATATTTGCTATTACGCTCCTTTACTGCTTTGTAGCAATTTTCGCTAAAAAAATTTATATAAAAAAATACGGCGAATGGATTTAAAATGAGACGGTTGGGGACAGGTCTTAACTGTCTCATTTTAAATGGAATGGAGTCCCTCTTAAATCGGGACTCCATATACCAATTTTTTGATGTCTTCTCTTGGAAGACCTGATTGAATCACATACTCATTGTATTGAGATGTAGCACGCAGGTCCTCCCAAGCATTTGCATCTGTCAAGACCCTTTTACACCGAGGATCTTTTTTAATTTTTTGAAGGAGGGCTTTTGCCTTCTCATCACGATTCGCAAGTTGTCTCAATGCCTCAATTTGTTTTTCCATTGTCCCATACATTTTGTCACGCTCCTTTACAAATTTTCCCGAAAATTTCCGTTCACTTCATCAAAAAATTACTTCTATTATATATTATACTACTTATTTCCATTTTATGCAATTTTTACATCATTTAACATTCTTCTATGCTCACTTGTTCTTTTCCTAAAATATCTTCAAATACAGTTTTTATTTGCTCTGTTAGATAAATCTGCCCACAAGGCTTAGTTTCCCCCTCTATCTTAATTTGTGCATTGATATTATTTCTATCTCCACAAAAATAACGCAATGCTCCTCTTAATTTTTCTTTTTGTTCTTCATCTGCAGTTGTAATATCAAGGGTAAAAATCTTTTGCTTTTGTTCTCCAAAATCCTTGATTTCATTCGCTATAATAGTAGTAGTATCATCTTCTCGAATGCTTAGACGTCCTTCTACTATTACAATATTTTCTTCTACTAAGCTCTTTCCAGCATTGATATAGGCATTTTCAAATACTAAAATTTCTGCTGTTCCATATAAGTCTTCAATGCTTACAAATGCCATAATCTTATTGTTTTTGGTATATTTCTTTTTAATCGATGTAATAATTCCTGCATATTTTATCTTTTGACCATCTGTAAACTTTACTTTTCCACTTTGTCTTGTCATCATCATTTCTTGGTCATCTAAATTAGATGTCATTTGTTCATCAATTGCTCTTAAGTTAATAGTATTGATAGTTGTTTGTGCTTCAATTTGACTTCTTAATTTTTCAAGTGGATGTCCTGAAATATAAATTCCTAACATCTCTTTTTCAATTGATAAAAGTTCTTTGTTTGACATTTCTTCATGTTCATCAAATTGATATTTCATTTCATTCATTTCTTCTTTTTCTTGTTCTGACCCTAAATCAAACATAGAAACTTGTCCTGCAAATCCTTTTTTCTTTCCACTTTGAATGATATCAATAATTCCCTCAAATGAAGCTAACAACGTACTTCTTGTTTGCTCAAACTCATCAAATGCTCCTGCTTTGATTAAGCTTTCCACACATTTTTTATTAACAGCTTCGTCCGCAATTCTTTCACAAAAATCAGTAAAGCTTTTATAAGGTCCATTCTCTTTTCTTTCTCTTACAATATTGTTTACTGGTACAGTTCCTACATTTTTGATACTTCCTAGTCCAAAACGAATTTTAGCTTTTGAGACATTAAGACCTGTCCCCACTGTCTCATTTTCATACTCGGTTGTAAATTTACTATCACTTTTGTTGATTTCTGGTTTTAATATTTCAATTCCTAATGTTTTACATTCGTCAATATATTGTGGTATTTTATCTAGGTTTCCTAAGAAACTGTTTAAAGTTGCTGCCATGAATTCTGCTGGATAATAGGCTTTTAGATAAGCAGTTCGATAAGCTATTACGGCATAACAAGCGGCATGCGATTTATTGAAAGCGTATTTAGCAAATTCTGCCATTTCGTCAAATATTTTATTAGCAGATTGCTCATCAATTCCATTTCTAACACATCCTGGTACTTCTATGTTTCCATTTTCATCTACTTGTCCATGTATAAATACTTCTCTTTCTTTTGCCATAACGTCTAGTTTTTTCTTTCCCATTGCTCTTCTTACCAAATCTGCTCTTCCGTAAAGAATAGCCTGCTAAGTCACGCACAATTTGCATAACTTGTTCTTGGTATACCATACACCCATAAGTTACGTTTAGAATTGGTTCTAGCCTTGGGTGGGTATATTCGTTGTGACCTGGATTTAGTTTTCCTTTTACATATCTTGGTATTTGGTCCATTGGACCTGGTCGATATAAAGATACTCCTGCTATTAAGTCTTCTAAACAGTCTGGTTTTAGCTCTTTCATGAAGTTCGTCATTCCTTGGGATTCAAATTGGAAAATACCACAAGATTTTCCCTCTTGCCACAATTTATATACTTTGGGGTCTGCCATTTCTTTATCAAATTCTACATCAATTCCTCTATTTTCTTTGACTAAATCTATGGTATCTTGAATTACTGTTAGGGTCCTTAGTCCTAAAAAGTCCATCTTTAATAGACCTAATTCTTCTAAAGTTGTCATGATATATTGCGTTGAAATCTGTCCATCACGTACATATAAAGGCACATAGGTGTCAACTGGGTCTTTGGTAATAACTACTCCGGCAAGCATGGGTTGAAGCCTGTCTTGGCATTCCTTCTAATGCCATTGCTACATCTAAAACCTTTTTTACCGTCTCATCAGTTTCATATCTATCTTTTAATTCTTTATTTTGCTCTAATGCTTTTTTTATCGTAATATGTAGCTCATTTGGTATCATTTTTGCTAGACTGTCTGCTTCTGAATAAGGTACATCTAATACCCTTGCCACATCACGGATAACCATTTTAGCTGCCATCGTTCCAAAAGTGATAATCTGTGATACATGGTCATGTCCATATTTTTGGGATACATAGTCAATAACATCTTGTCTATGCTCATAACAAAAGTCAACATCAAAGTCAGGCATGCTAATTCTCTCTGGATTTAGAAACCTTTCGAACAGTAATCCATATTTCATAGGGTCAATATCCGTAATTTCAATGGCATAAGCAATAATCGAACCTGCTCCTGAACCACGTCCGTGGTCCTACTGGAATCCCATGTGTTTTTGCATAATGAATAAAATCCCATACAATTAGGAAATAATCGACATATCCCATTCTTTGGATAACACCTAATTCATATTCCATTCTGTCTAATATCTCTTGTGATGGATTTTCTCCATATCTATTTTTAATTCCGTCTTCACATAGTTTTTTAAAATAATCATAATGAGTTGAGAATTCTTCTGGCACATCATAATTCGGCAAAATGGTATGTCCAAATTCAAATTCCACATTACATTTTTCAGCTATTTTCACTGTATTTTCAATGGCATCTGGAAAGGCCTTGAAATATTCAATCATCTCTTCTGGTGATTTCACATATAATTCATCTGTTTCGAAACGCATTCTATCCATATCACTCATTCGTTTCCCCGTTTGAATACAAAGCAATACTTCATGATTGTAGGCATCTTCTCTTCTTAAATAATGAGCATCATTTGTCGCAACTAATGGAATATTTAGCTTTCTTGCTAAAGCAATTAACTTTTGATTCGCTAACACTTGCTCTTGCAATCCATTGTTTTGAATTTCAATATAATAATCTTCTCCAAACACTCTTTTATGCCAAAGAGCAATCTCTTCTGCCTTTTCATTGTCTCCATTTAATAAAGCTTGATTTACAGACCCTGCTAAACAAGCACTTAAACAAACAAGTCCCTCATGATATTTTTCTAATACTTCTAAATCAATACGAGGCTTATAATAATAGCCATCCACAAATCCAATGGAAACCAATTTACTTAAATTTTGATACCCTTGTTGGTTTTTTGCCAATAAAATCAAATGATTATAGTGATTATCAACATTAGGCTCTTTGTCAAAACGACTTCTTGGTGCCACATAAACCTCACAACCAATAATGGGCTTCACACCTTCTTTTTTACAAGCTTTATAAAAATCAATTGTACCATACATGGAGCCATGGTCTGTAATGGCAATCGCATCCATTCCAAGCTCCTTGGCTCTTACTGGTAAATCTTTAATTCGGTTTGCTCCATCTAATAAACTAAACTCACTATGTATATGTAAATGCACAAAATTTGACATTTTCTTCTCCTTCCATGTCGTATTGGGACGGTTCTTTTCCGACATTCATGTCGGTTTTGGGACACATCTTCTCTTTTCCTGCTTTTTTCTTCGTTATTATATCACTTTTTTTTCAAAAGTTCTACTCTTTTTATTATGATAACCAAGAAAAAACCTTGTCCTTCGACAAGGTCTTTTCTTGAAAACTTATTTTGTTTCGCCTAGCTTGTAAGCTCACTCTCCCAAAATGCTCTTATGACAAGCAGTGCATATGCATCTACTCTCAATCGATAGCTTTCTTCTTTGAACTCTCTATCTTCCTCATAGAGTAACTTGAGGTAGCATTTCCCGTCTTCTTCCTGCTCTTCGTAAAAGATTTTGTCTACATCTTGAGACATCATTCTTAATTCATGCAGATTCTTTTCCTCTTCTTCTAAAACCTTCATGATTGCCAGGAATTTTCTCCGGTTTGTTTTTACCTCTTTGCCGTCTTTTTCCAGCTTAATATAAGTTTTCATTTTTCGTCCTCCTACTTTTTATTTATTTCGGAGGCAACAGTGAATAGCCTCCGAAATTTTCCGGAAGGCATATTACCTTCTTTATTTTCTATTATACCATATCAGTTTACATATTGCAAATTTTAGACAAAACTATTGTATTCTTTTCATTTTATGGATATAATTTATTAGAAAGAAAGGGGTGAAATTTTATGAGTGAAGATATAAGTGTTCAAAATAAACTATTTGGAAAAACATTCTTTTGGATGTTCTTAGGGCTTTTAGGGTCAGGAATTATCGCTTGGTATACGTATGCTTCTGGTTTATTTATGGATATTTTATTAGGTGATTATTTTGACATTTTGTTAATTGTTGAATTATTAGTAGTTTTAGCTTTTAGCCTTTTGTTTAAAAAACTACCACCTTTACTTGTTGGCATCTTATATTTTGTCTATTCTATGATAAATGGAGTTACACTATCTGTTATCTTTGTTGTTTTTGAATTAAGCTCTATTACTTATTTATTTGCTATTTCTGCTATTATATTTGCAGTTTTAGGTATTATAGGATATATGACAAATAAAGACTTAACATCCTGGGGACCTTATTTATCAGTCTTTTTAATAGCTGGTATTCTTCTTAGCATTGTTAATGTTTTTATCTTAAAAAATACTACTTTTGAACTTATCTTAGATTGGCTAATTTTAGCTCTATTCTTTGGTATTACAATTTATGATATTAATAAGATGAAGCTTTTACAAGAAGAACCTTCCATTGATACTAATAAAATTCACATTTATTGTGCTATGCAATTATACTTAGATTTTATTAATATTTTCTTACGAGTTCTTTCTATTTTTGGAAAGAGAAAAAATTAGAAAACAAAAAAGTCATTCTTTCTTACGATTGAATGACTTTTTTGTTCTAGAATTAAATCAATTTCGCCAACAAGTTGCATAATTCTGGGTTTCCTTTTATTATCCAACTAGGGCCAACTTTTCCTTTTGGAATTTTTTCCGAGAATAATAAAATTTCTCCATTTTCTACTTTTACTTTTCTTTCTGTAATGATGTAATTCAATACCATCATTGCCTCTCCTCTTTGTTTTGGATCTGTAAAGCTTTCCATTTCGTTAATAAAATTCTCTAATTCGCCCCGTTTGTACTTAATTTTTGGTTTTCCTTCGACTACAATTTGGGCAGAAATAGCCCATTTGAGCTCTTTGTTTAATTCTAACATATTCTACCTCCATTAGCCTCTATATCTAGAAGCATCCCCCATTTTTTTCATACTTATTATTATAGCACATTATGTTCTTTTTTTCAACATTTTCTAGTAAAATTTGACAACAATTCTTCTTTTCGCTATAATACTTTTTTGAAAGGAAGCGATTGCATGGAATTTACTTTTGAAAGAAGAATTAATTATTATGAAACCGATCGAATGGGAGTTGTTCATCACTCCAATTATATTCGTTTTTTGGAGGAAGCTAGATGTCAAATGTTGGATGCCAATGGCATGCCTTATTCCTCTTTTGAAGAACAGGATGTTATGATACCAGTTCTTGGTGTTAATTGTCATTATAAACAACATGTTACTTTTGATGATATTATTGTAATTAAGCCTTTTGTAAAAGATTTTAATGGCGTTCGTTTAACAATGGGTTACGAAATAATCAATAAAAAAACAGGTGGTTTAGTTTTAACGGGTGAAACAAAACACTGTTTTACTGATATGCACTTAAAACCAATTCGTTTGCAAAAACAGATTCCTGATTTTTATGAAAAATTTATAAAATTAAAATCATAGAAAAATGCAAAATTGCCAAAAAGGACCGTCCCTTTTGGCAATTTTTATTTAGAAATATCTTTTTAATAAACCTTCAAATCCTCTTCCATGTCTTGCTTCATCTTTGCACATTTCATGTACAGTGTCATGGATTGCGTCATATCCTAATTCTTTTGCTCTTGTTGCTAATTCTTTTTTTCCTTTGCAAGCTCCGCATTCTGCTTCTGCTCTTAAAGATACGTTTTTCTTTGTATCTGGATATACGATTTCTCCTAATAATTCTGCAAATTTAGCAGCATGTTCTGCTTCTTCCCAAGCATATCTTTTGAAAGCTTCCGCTATTTCTGGATATCCTTCTCTATCTGCTTGACGGCTCATAGCTAGGTACATTCCTACTTCTGTGCATTCTCCCATAAAGTTGTCTTTTAATCCTTTTACTACTTCTTCATCTAATCCTTTTGCTACTCCAATTACGTGTTCATCAACATATTCATTAGCACCTTGTTCTTGTGCCTTTTCTTCAAACATTTCTTTTCCTACTCCACATTGTGGACATCTTTCTGGTGCTTCTTCTCCAAAGTGGATATAACCACATACTTTACATACATATGCTTTCATATTTTATTACCTCCTTTAATTATCTCTATTGATTATATAAATTTTTTAAGTTTTGTCAATCCTTTTCACAAAAAAATCATAAATCTTAAAAAATGACTTTTATTTTTTGTATTTTTATGATACAATCTAGAAAGTTTTAAAAAGATTTGTCAAAAGATGAAAGGAAGGAAATTTTATGGAGTTAAATAGATGTAGTAGATGTGGAAATTTTTATGTAGCAGAAGGAAATGTCTGCCCTAAATGTAGTGCAAAAGATGGATTTGAATTTTCAACTTTTAAATCTTATGTACAAGAAAATGGTTTTGATGGTTCTTTAAATACCATTTCAAATGATACAGGAATTTCTGTTAAAAACTTAAATCGTTTTGTTGGTTACCCAGAATTCCAAAATTACCAAAAAGAATTAAACAGTATTGAAGAATTAAAAAATGCAATTGGTGAACTTGGTAATAATTAATTTCACTATGACTATGTTAAAATGAAAGTTTATTCTATTTTTTATGCAGTAACAATTCGGGGGACCAGTAAGATTACAGTCTGTTATGTGAATTACAGACTGTTCGCAACTGGGAGTTACAAAGAAAAAATAGAATAAACTTTTTAATAAATATAACAATTGAAAGGTTGATAAATATGGAAAATGTCTTTAATATATTAGAAGAAAGAGGATACATTGAACAAATGACCCATCCACAAGAAATCAAAGAACTATTTGGTAGGGAATCTGTTCCTTTTTATATTGGAATTGATCCAACAGCTGATAGTTTGCATGTTGGTCACTTTGTTTCTTTAATGGTTGCAAGTCACATGCAAAAATGTGGTCATAAACCAATTATCCTAGTTGGTGGTGGAACGGCAACCATTGGTGACCCTTCTGGAAAAACGGATATGAGGAAAATGCTTTCTCGTGAAGAACTAGACCACAATGTAGAATGTCTAAAAAAACAAATTGAAAAATTTGTTAGTTTTGAAGGAGAAAATAGTGCTATTATCGTTAACAACGCTGACTGGTTACTAGATTTAAAATTTGTTGATTTTGTTCGTGAAATTGGTAGTTTGTTCTCTGTTAATCGAATGCTTGCTGCTGAATGTTACAAACAAAGATTGGAAACTGGTTTAACCTTTTTCGAAATGAGCTATATGTTAATGCAATCTTATGACTTCTTATATCTATATAACAAATATGGATGCAAACTTCAAATGGGTGGAAACGACCAATGGTCTAACATCATAGGCGGTGTTGATTTAATTCGAAAAATTGGAAAAGACGATTCTTTTGGTTTAACCTTTAAACTATTAACTACCAAAGAAGGTAAAAAAATGGGTAAAACCGAAAAAGGTGCTTTATGGTTAGACCCCAAAAAAACATCTCCTTATGAATTTTATCAATATTGGAGAAATGTAGAAGATGGAAGTGTTGAAACTGTATTTAAAATGCTTACTTTCTTACCAATTGCACAAATAAAAGAATTATCATCTTACCAAGACCAAAGAATTAATGAATCTAAAAAAGTTTTAGCTTATGAAATTACCAAATTAGTTCATGGTGAAGAAGAAGCCAAAAAAGCAGAAGAAGCTTCTAATGCCCTATTTAGTGGACAAGGTAGCTTAGCTAATATGCCAACCGTAAAAGTAGAAAATACTGATATTTCTATTTTAGATGCTATTATTTTAACTAGTATCGCTCCTTCAAAAGGTCAAGCTAGAACATTAGTTACTCAAGGTGGCATTTCTTTGAATGATGAAAAAATTACAGATGTAAATTACATTCTTTCTGATAAAGATTTTGCAGATGGCTATGCTATCTTAAAAAAAGGAAAAAAAGTATTTTATAAATTAGAAAAATGAGACGGTTGGGGACAGGTCTTAACTGTCTCATTTGCTTTTTTCTACAATTTCTACTATGTCTGCAATATACTCTCCAATCACAGGAATATTTAAAGTCACAATTTTTTGAAGTAAAATAACCAACATCGCTGTAATTATTGTAACGCCTATTCCAATTCCCACTCCCCTAGCAATTCCTGCTAGTAAGTTTCTTTTGATTATTTCTTTTTTATTTCCTAGTAAGTACGACCATTCTAAATAATTTCCCTCTTGTAACATATTACTTAAGTTTTCAATTGCTTTTTCTAATATCTTTATTTTTTTGTTTTTTATCCACATATAAAAAACCCACCTTTTTATTAGGGTGGATTTTTTTGTTTTATTTTATTCATTTACAACATTTGTGTTAGAAATCCATGTATTAGCATTTACATTTGTATTTGTTGTATTGGTTTGATTGGTTGTTTTTTCTAATTCTTCTTTTTTCTTATCTTCTTCCTCTTTTACCGTTTCTAATGAAGTAATTAATTCTTGCAATCTATTTAAGTCTTTTCCCATCATTTCCCAATCATTATTCTGGTTGGATTGTGTTAAGTTTTTATTAGCTTTTATAATAGCTTCGATTAGTCCTTCGATGTCCTCTGTATTTTCTACTTCAATATCAACAGCATTGGTAGAAAGTAATTTTTCTAATGCATTTGCTAGCGTATCTCCAATTGCTACTTTATTTCCAGAAGCAACAATTACTTTTTTAAGAATTGGTATTTCTGATTCGTTTAACATAGTTTGATAAATTGGCTCTACGTATAATAAAGTATTGTTGATTGGTACTACTATCATTTCTTTGGTTAATCTAGTTCCTGTTGTATTTAAAGCTTCTAATTCACTTGCAATTACTTCATCTTCTTCAATTTGTTTGTCTAATTGCATTGGACCTACAATATTGCTATCTGCTGATAATTTATACAATTTTAATTGATTGTTTCCATTTTCAGCACTTCCTACTAAATAAGAAATAAGATTTTGCTTTTCATCTGGTGTATAGATTTGTACTAATCCAAATTGTTCCCCATTTGCTGTTTTTACCATAGTGTAATATGGTTGCATGTAGGTTCCTGTTGCTTTGGTTGATTTAATACTATTATATTTTGCAATGTCCCATAAGTCGTCCGCACGATATAAAACATCTGGTTTTACATTGTGATATACTTTTAAAATTTCCGCTTGTACATTATACAAGAATTTAGGATATACGAAATGATCTGCTATGTCGTTTGGAATTTCTTCATCTAAATCTACAAATAAGGTGTCATAAATGTTTCTATATGCCATTGCAATTGGGTCTGTTCTGTCTGTTATGTAGTATGACATCGTTCCATCATAGCTGTCTACTATTACTTTAACTGAATTTCTAATATAGTTGATATTTTCTTTCATTCCGTCATGTTCAATTGATGTATATTGTGCATATGGATAACTGCTAGACACTGTATAAGCATCAATTACCCATACTATTTTTCCTTCTTCTGTCACTACCGTATAAGGATTTTGGTCGTAAATTAAGTATGGCATTGCTTTTTTCGCTCTTGTTATAATGTCCCTATTAATCAATATCTTACTATCTCCTGTCATTTCTCCTGAGAATGCTAAGTTTAAATCCCCTTTTGTAATTCCTAAGATAAGTCTATCTAAAAAGTTCAATTGTAACCCTGCTTTTCCTGCATAAGCTGAAGTATAGTCTGTTCCATTTTCGTCTGTATAGTCATATTCTTGTTTGTTTTTTGCATTGGTTGCAATCGTTTCTTTTGTCTCTAATCCAAAATACATACGTGGTTGTTTGATTTGTATTTTTTCATCTTTTCCAGACACTTCTTTTTGTATATATTGTACATTTCCTGTTTCCGTACTTTCTGTTGCAGATGCTATAATTTCTCCCATTCCATGTGTATATTCATAAGTTTTATTGTTGTATGTTCTTCCTAGATTTTTAATTTCTCTTGGGGCTACATATACTACTTGTTCTTTACCATTTACTTGATATTTTGCTAAATTTGCATTTCGGTAAGAAAAATATCCTGTTTCTGTTTGGCTATCTTCTAATGTTTTTAAAACTGCTTCTTGGCTTATAATTGGTATATTATTAATTACATTACTATTTTTTGCTACTTCTTCACTTGTTATGGTTCCTGTATTTTGTATATTAGTTTCATCAATATTGATATTATAGGCATTTTTAGTATTTTTAATATTTTCTGCTATATATTCTTTTTCTTTATCTAATTCATTAAAACTTACAAATACTAAATCAAATACCATCATAACAATAAATAGTATTACTAAATATCCTGGAATGACTGCTAAATTCTTTAATACACGATTGGTGTTTCCTTCTTTGAAATATTTTAATGCACGGTAAGCAAATACTACAATAATGACAGCAAATATAGCATATCCCCATAATTTAATGGTTGTCTCTGTCATCCCTGCTCCTACAATATCAATGTCATCATTTACTGTTAGTAGTTTTCCAAATACCATATTTTGAGCATTCAATACAGTCATAATCGCAATTCCAATAATAACGAATAATATGTTTCTTGTTAATTTTTTCATAAATAAACTTTGTTTTAACATTTTTCCGTCAATTCCATCAAAAAATCTGTTAAATACAATTACATAGTATAATGCCATATAAATTGATAATCCTACGAATAAAACCGTAAAATATAAAGCAAATGCTTCGATTACTGGTTTTTGAAAAAAGTAATAGGCAATGTCTAAGTTAAAAATCGTATCTTGTATACCAAAAGAGGTACTATTGACAACTAACATGATTTTTTGCATTAGCACAGCTGATACTACAATACTTACAATAGCAGATATCACTAAAGCTAATGATTTATTTAATAGCTTTGGCATTGGTTTGTTTTCTTTTTCAAAAAACTCTTTTAATCCTTTTTTAATTCCTCTATTGGTTAGATAGATAATGAAATATAATATCACAAAATTAATTGCCATAATCACATATTTATAAATCATATTGGTATAAAAAATGTGAAGGTATTGCTCTCCTAATTCTTGATATTCTAAATAGCTTCCTCTTAATTGAATGTAGCTAATTCCTGCAAATACTAGTACAAATAAGATAACCAGTATCATTCTTGTTTTACTTTTCTCCTTCTTATTTCTTTTTCTCGTTTCTTTTGTGTTAGCTGTATCCATTATCGTTTCTTGTTTTTCTCCCACAAAAATTTCCTCCTTTTTTTTCTATTATATAATTGCTTTTACGAAATCACTAGAATTGAAGATTTCCATATCATCAATTTGCTCTCCTACACCTATAAATTTTACTGGAATTTTGTTTTCTTCTACAATTCCAATTACCACTCCACCTTTGGCTGTTCCATCTAGTTTTGTCAATACTAAACCTGTTATATCTGCTTCTTCTTTAAACGCTTTTACTTGTGAAATAGCATTTTGCCCTGTTGTTCCATCAATTACTAGTAATACTTCTTTGTCCGCTTCCGGCATTTCTTTGTTAATCACTTTTTGAATTTTATTCAACTCGTCCATTAAATATTTCTTATTATGCAATCTTCCTGCTGTATCTACCATTAAAATATCAGCATTTTTTTCTTTCGTTATTTTGATGGCATCATACACAACAGATGCAGGGTCTACTCCCTCTTCTCTTTTTACAATATCTGCTCCTGCTCGTTTGGCCCATATCTCCAATTGCTCTACTGCTGCTGCACGGAAGGTATCGGCTGCTGCTACTACTACTTTTTTTCCATCCTTAGCTAGTCGATTTGCCATTTTTCCAATTGATGTTGTTTTTCCAACTCCATTTACACCAACTACTAAAATAACAGATGGCTTTGTTTGCAAGTGTAAATTAATGTTTGTTATATCTAATATTTTTTGCATTTCTTCTCGTAAGGCTTGTTTTACTTCTTCTTCCTCTTGAATTTTTTCTTTTTTTAGTCGATTTCTTAAATTTCCTATTATTTTTATGGATGTATCCATTCCAATATCTGACATAATTAAGATTTCTTCTAATTCGTCTAAAAAGTCTTCATCGACCTTTTTAAAACTTTTGAATACGTTATTTATTTTTTCGTCAAATGAACTTTTTGTCTTGTTCATTCCTTGTTTTAACTTGTCAAAAAATCCCATTTAAATTTCTCCTTATTGTTTTTTCTTAAATCGTTATCTATTGTAACACATATTGACTTTTTTTTCCATACTTTCTAACCAAATAATAAAATTTAGTTGTGTTTTTATGTGAACCGTGCTATAATATAACTGTTTCCTATAAAAAGAGTAAACATTGAAAGGAGAAAATTTATGGTTGGAAAAATAGTAAGACTGGAAGGCATCTCTGGAAAAAGCGGTTTTGAAGTTCTTTATGGCTTTGACGATATGCCCACTACTCGGCACATCCCTGTAAAAGAGTTCTCTACATTTTTGGGTTCTATCTCTTTTGGAAATTTAAATCCAGATGTAAGTAGAACCTATATTAAAGGCGGACATATCATTACCGATAGGAAAGATGGCTTTAAAGACATTCTTATCTTTAACGATAACTTATCCAAAGAAGATAACGAAAATTACCTGTTAGTCATAATTCCTTATGCTACCCAATTAATTAGTACTTCTAAAAAACTTGCAGGAAGATACTACTCTGAGGCAGTTTTGGAAATGTATCCTGGCGATACTGTTACAGTATCTAAATCACTTGCTAAAGAAGATCGGGAAGTTTTTATGGTTGTTCAGGCCGGAAATGAACTTTTTTTGATTAAAAAAACTCGTTAAGTTTACTCAAACTCTCTATTTTAAGAGAGTTCTAGAGAGTTCCAACAATGGAACTCTCTTATTTTATTTGACATTTCCCCTAAAAAAATGTTACAATAGATAGCATAAAATTTGTTTTGTCACTAGTTGTTAAAATTTTTCATACTAGAAAAGGAGATGTTACTATGAAAAACACGATTAAAACTTTTACCATGTTTGTACGGCCAGACAAACGCAGCCAGAAAATAGCAGATTCCATTCGGAAATTGAATCTTAGTTCCAAAAAGCCTTTAGCAGAAGCAACAGATGGCGATTTAGTGATTGCTATCGGTGGTGATGGTACCTTTATCGATGCTGTTACCTCCACCCATTTTAGTCAATCAAAAGTCTATGTTGGTATTCATACAGGAACATTGGGTTTTCTGCAAAATTTATCTCCTGATGAAGGTTTCGCTTTAATGCAATACTTTAGCTACGAAGAAGAAATTAAAACAAGAGAAATGTTGGTTTCTTGTGCTACTATAACTTTTATGAACGGAGAAACAATAAGCTACCGTTCGTTAAACGAAGTTCTAGTTGCAGGAAGTGATTACTCTAACATATCATTTGCTCAATATGTAAATGATGAACTTCTTCAAAACGTAGTAGGCAATGGTATTATTATTGCAACTAACACCGGAGATACCGCTTATTCGATGAATGCTGGTGGAGCGATCGACTTTAGCAATCATTTTCAGTTGGTTTGTACTTTACTCACACCAAACAAAAATGCAGCTTATGAGAGATTTATCACAAATCCTATCATTTGCTCTAAGGTTTCAATTGTGCCTACTAAAGCTTCAAAGTGTATCAGTGTTATTATTGACGGTATTCCCAAAACAATTGATTCCACTCAGATTAAAAATATTGATGTTTGTTTGGATGGTTCGCATTATATTCATAAATTTGAACTTGCTAATTATTCAAAAGCAAATATCGTGCGGACTAAGATTTTGGGATATGATTTTTAACATTTCTAAAAAACAAAAAATAAGAGTCGAAATAGTTTTCTAGTTCGGCTCTTATTTTATTCATCTTTTTTAAATTTTCTAACTATCTAAAATTTAAAACCATCTCCCAAAGAAAAAACGTCTTAATCCTCTCATTGAATCATTCGTATTATTACTACCAAATGAATTGCCAAATAATTCATTATATTGAGCATTTTTCAAATGGAATATTATAAATAATACTATACAACATATAAAACATACAATTACAGATGTTTTCAAAGCCGTTGAAAAATCCATACCTTTAGCCTTTGATTTAGCCATACTAATCTTCATTTCTTTATAATCCTGTATCTGTTCATTTATTTCCTCATCTGTTACTTTACGTCCATATTTTTCATAGGTCTCTATTAAAGACTTTCTATATTGCACAATTTCTTCTTGAGTAACAACACTTCCTTCATCAATTTCTTTTGAGCGAGTTAAACAAAACGTCATAATTGAAACCATTATAATAAAAAATATACTAATTTTTTTCATATACTATGCCCTACTTCCTTTCTATTAAACTTAAATGCTAAACTACTTAAATATATAACTCTTTCATGGATTGCTCTTTTTCATATAGAAAAAGGCATTTGATCTTCTCTCCTGCCTCTCTCCTTTTGTTTCTTATTTTTTTACTAGTTCTAATACTTCTTCTGGTAAATACTTACTAACATCTTTGTTGTAATTTAATAATTCCATTACCATGCTAGAACTAATATTTCCTAGCTTTCCTGCACGAATATATACGGTATCTATTCCAGCTATTTCTTCGTTGATAGATGCAAGGTTCTCTTCGTACTCATAGTCCATCCCATTTCTAATTCCCCTAACTAAAAAAGTAGCATGATAGTTAGTTGCTATATCTACGGAAAGATTATCATAACAAATAACAGTTACATTTTTTAGTCCTTTTCTGTTTAAGACTTGTTCCATTGTTTTTTTCATTAGATTGGTATCAAATCTTCTTGCTTTTTTGGGGTGAACACCGATGCCTACTATCAATTTGTCAAAAAGTTTAGCAGACTTTTCGATTACATGTAAGTGTCCATTTGTAAATGGGTCAAAGCTTCCTGCATAAAAACCAATTTGCATTTTTTCTCCTCCTTATCCATTTTGATTGCGAGTTCCTTTCTACGAACTTGCTAATTGCAAGTTTTTAGATTATGTGGCTATTATAGCATAATCTCATTTCTTATGCAATATTCACTTTTTATAATATTGGAATAAACAGAAAAAGAACTGATTTTATATTGTATCATCAGCTCTTTTCATAACAATCTGAAATTGAAAATTTAGCCACACTGCATAAAATCTGCAATTTCTTCTTTTAATATTGGATTTTCAGTGGTATAATTCTTTAGAAAAACTTTCATGCTGTCAGCATCTCCAACAAAATAATCATTTGCTGAAATTTGAAATATAAACACAGGTTTTGAATCGATTGTGTATTCTTGTGATGTAAAAGCATTCTTATTTACGTTCTCAAGTGACGCTACTTTCCGATTCCGCAAATCTTTATATGGCTCTATCTCATAAAAACCATTTAAAGTTAAAGTACTATATTCACCTTCTTGCATGTATTTTTTACCGTTTTGCTCGCAGATAAATATTGGAATTACAAATGCAGGAAAAATTTCAAAATAATTTATTGCTCCTACTAACTTAAAAGTCTTGTCTTTGCATTCTTCTCCCTTTATTTTTTCAAAATTTGCTATCCGTTGCCTTTTTCTTTCTACTCCTTTGTTATCCATATTGCTTCCTCCTTAAAATAATTATTTTAAAAATTTCTAATCTGCTAATTTGCAAAGCAAATTATTTATAGTTTACCATAAACCCGCTGTAAATTCAAGCTTCTTTCCCAATTTATTTTGCACTAACTAATTAATTCTTGAATTTCTATAATACTATTTTATTTTTTTAATGTTTATTATATAATTTTATTAACCTATTTTGAATTTTTAATTAAGAAAGGAAGAAACCGATGAAAAATATCGCTATATTTGGAAGTTCCAGGTCTGGAAAATCTACTCTTTCAAAAATGATATCCAGAAAATATCCTAATTATCATATTATTATTGGAGATGATATTAGATGGGCTTTTCAAGAAATTTTGCCTAATAATAATATCAACAGTAAAGGTGGAATTGGAATGAAAGAAGACTTTCCTAATTTCTTGTCTTGCTTATTTTATAAAAGTATCAAAAGAAACAAAGGAATATTTAATTACATTGTTGAAACGTGTGATATGACACCTCAAAAAGCATATGAATTATTTAACGATGAGGATACTGTTTTACTTTTTCTACGGAACACCTAATCAAACTATAGAACAACATTTCCAAGAAATTAGAAAATATGAGACGGAAAGGGATTGGACTTATAATAAAACTGATGAACAAATATTAGAACATTCTAAATATTGGATATCAAAAAGCAAAGAATATGAGGAAGAATGCAAAAGATTAAACATCTGGTATGTTGATACTTCATTTAATAGAACAGAAAAATTGGACTGTATTTTTCATGCATTAGAAAAGATAATGGGAGGTCTATTATGAATATTGATTTAGAAAATATATTTACTAAATGTATGGTATTTAAAGATAAAATAAAGAATAAAAATTTAAAAGATTGTTGTGAAAAAATATTATTAGACTATAAAGAGAAACTTATGAACAAGCCAGCTACAACAGGTTCTCATCATTACTTTAAAGGTGGTCTTTTATATCATATATATTGTGTGACAAGAAATGCTATAAATATAATGGAATTGTATCCAAATTTAAATGTAGATTCTGATTTAGTTATATTTGGTGCTTTATTGCATGATATTGGTAAAACTAAAAATTATACTGATTGGTGTAACAAATCTGAATACGAATATAATGGTTCTCAACTTTTAGGCCATTCCTATGAAGGAACACATTTAGTAGAAAATTATTTAGCAGAATATGAAATTAATGAAGAACTAAAAAATCAAGCATTACATATGATAGGTAGCCATATGAGTGAGTTTAGTGATTATGGTACTCTTGTTTTGCCTAAAATGTTAGAAGTGATTATTATTAATTTTGCTGATAAAATTGATTCTACTCTAGAACCTGCACATGATGTAATTAATCAGGTGAAAAATGGCGAAAGGTATAAAATTCCTAATGCTCCTAGAGATTATTATAAATCTTTAAATTCAGATTATTGATAATATGTTTTATTTTATATACAAAAATAACCTACAAACTTTTATAAGTTATAGGTTGTTTTTTTGGAGCGGATGGCGGGAATCGAACCCGCGCTATCAGGTCGGAAGCATGACATTCTACCACTAAATTACACCCGCATTTTACATTATTGCTATCATTTTGAGACACTTTTGTACTGTCCCCCAGTGTCTCATTTTGGTGGTGGAGATGAGGAGAGTCGAACTCCTGTCCATAATACTTTCCAAACAGATTTCTACAAGTTTAGTTTATCTTTTTTATTCGTTTTGTTTTCACCGATAAACAGGTTAAAACAAAATATAGCTTTTTAAGATACCCTCTACTTTAAAAGCAAAAGTAGATTTGTTTCCCACTTGTTATGACACTTTACCAAAAACCGTGGGCAATTTTAGGCAAAGCGTAGCTGCAATTAGGCAGCTAATGCTAATTCTGTATTATCAGCGTTTATATTTAAATTTCCCGTTTTTTTAAGTGGCCAACGAGAATCCACTACTTGCTATCTATCCTTCTGGTAATATGTCGAAACCATTACATCCCCATGTACTTTATTTATTATACTATATTTATTGTAATTTATCAACATTTTACTTTGAAAAACATATACTATTTTGTATAAGTGTCAATGATGTGAAACAAAAATATATAAAAATTAATATATATAAT